>NZ_JAALEB010000480.1:0-1678 GCF_014145165.1 Dietzia sp. Cai40
TAGACTGGAGCCATACCGAGAGGGCAGGAAGCCCCCGGAAACCCAAGGAGGAACACCATGACCGCAGAGTCCGGCACCGTGCTCGACGCCTTCACGCTCGAGACCGAGGACCGCCTCATCCAGGCCGAGATCCGCCTCATGCACGCCGACGACGGCACCGAGATGCTGTGGCACTACGAGAACGGACGCCTGGCCTTCGCCCACCCGGCCCGCCGCTGCGCCATGTGCAACGAAATCATCACCGCAGCGTCCGCCGGAGGCTGCTGCATCGCCTGCGTCGACGGCCTCGTCATCGGCTCCGACTGAATCCCGCTACCGGCCCACCCCACGGCGGGCCGGTAGATCGGACCCACCCCGAGAGGGCAAACCGCCCCCGGAAACCCAAGGAGGAACACCATGAGCACAGACACCGACTTCACGGTGCGAGCACTGCCCAGCATCGAGCCCGCCAGCACCGCCAATCCCACGCATCCGAGCGCCGCGAACGGGCTGCTCGAACCCGCACGGGAGCAGATCACCGCCGCCTACGACGAGCTGTCCCGCCTTCACGTCGACGCCCACACGGCCCGCGAGTGGCTCACCCAAATGGTCGCCACCATCGGCGCACAGCGCACGGAAGCCGAAACCGTGCCGCCCCGCACGAACCGCCCCGACATCGCGGAGGGCGACGGATTCGACCCCACCCGCCAGGAGTGGGCGGCGATTCACCAGATGCTCACCGTCGCACTCGCCGTCGTCAACGGCCGCCGTGGACGACTGCGCGACCTGTTCGACCGCCACTTCGCCACCGCCGCAGGCTTGGCCGGTATCAACGCCGCGGCCGACTGCGTCGCCGCCGCACAGACCAACACCACCGTGACCATCCGTCGCCAGCACGCCCAGGCGGTCCGCGAGCCCCGCCGCACCACCTTCTACGTCCCGGCAATCATCACCTGGGGGACCCGGTACCGCGCCCTGGCCGCCACGATCGTCCGTGACCACCACGGCCGCTACCGCTTCACCGGATTCACCATCCTGTGACCGACACCGACACGGGAGGCTCGCCCAGAAGGGCGAGCCTCCCGCTACATTTCACACCCCCCGCGCAATCCACAGCAGAGGCCGCACACGTTCTCCGCGGGCCTTCGGCCCGCAGCGGACGTGGCACCCTCACGAGCATGACCGAACCGATCAGCGGCACGTTCGACGACGTCACCCGCAAGGCTCTCAGCCACGCCCGAGCGGGCGACCACCGAGCACGCCCTGCCGAAATCAACGGGCACCGCGCCATCCTCACCCCGCACATGGACACCGACGGAAATCTCGACGCCGACGACCTCGCCGCCCAGGTCTACGCGCTGGCGCACGGAATGTTCTCCGACGACGGCCATTACACCGGCGGCTACTTCACCGCCGAAGGGATCGGGCACTACTCGCCCGCACCCGCCGACCTGGACGAACCGACGAGCCAGTAAGAGCAGGAAAAGAACCATCTGCCCGACCGGGGTGATGGTTCTAGCCCCAGCTCCCGCGTGCAACGCCCTTTGGCGCCTGCCGAACGCCAGCCCCAACGCGGTCACAGCACCCACGAGCCCGCTGGGGCGAACCGGTGGGAGGCCCTCTTTCCCTGCCACGCCGATCATTGGCGCTCCACTCCCGGCGTCAAGGTCGGCACCCTGCGGGTGCGCCGGCTCCGCCA
>NZ_JAALEB010000481.1:0-5126 GCF_014145165.1 Dietzia sp. Cai40
ATGGCCGACCGCGCGACCCCGCGTCGCAGGAGCCTCGACCGCAGCCGGGCCGCGAGGTCGACGGGATCCGGTGCGGGCAGCCCCGCCAGACACGTCTCCTCCACCAGGACCCTGCCGGCACCCAGGGGTATCGCGTACAGGAAGCTCGGGCCGAGTTCGTCGTCGTCGTGGTCCGTCCGCCAGTCCATGAACAGCGCCGGATCACCAGCGAGGGCGGGGGCGGCGTCCTCCGCGTCCAGGACGATCCCGTAGGCGGTCTGGAGGGGCCCTCGGTTGGCGGAGCCACCGGCGCCGCGGCAATCCACCACGCGGTGCGCCCGGGCGGTCAGTGCAGGCAACGCGGCATCGTCGACGGCCGTGGTCTCGACGGTCACGCCGGCTCCGAGAGGCAGTGCCTCGCGCAGGGCGTCGTTGTCGAGCACGCTGTAGGCCCGGTCCACCACGGCCCGGTCGGGGGAGTAGTGCACCGGCGCGTGGACGGAGTGTGCCAGGACGTCGACACCGCACGACGCCACCGAGAGCCACGGGGGGAGCTGGTCGGCCCACAGGGAGAGCGTCTGGCGCCACGGCGCGTCCGGTTTCGGATCGATCGCGAGGACGCTCAGGCCCGCGGCGGCGCAGCGGGAGGCGAGCGCGCGGCCGGCCGGTCCCAGACCGACGACGGCGACGTCGTAGAGAGCAGCCCCCGTAGCATCCATCACGACAGACAGTACCGCCGACGAGAGGACGTGGACGTGCCGGGAGCGTTCTACCACCAGGTCGCCGAGGGCCGATTCGAGTCCTCCCCGTTGACGGCCGGTCCGTGGTCACCGGACTCACAGCACGCCGGCCCGCCCAGCGCGCTGCTGGTGCGGGCCATGGAGCGGTTCGAGCGGCGGCCCGGGGTGCGGCTGTCCCGGGTCTCGGTCGACGTCCTCGGCCCGGTGCCCGTGGCGGACCTGGAGATCGAGGTGCGCACCGTCCGGCCCGGCCGCAGCGTGGAGCTGCTCGAGGCCACCGCCTCCGCAGGCGGGCGGCCCGCCCTGGTGGCCCGCGGATGGCGGATGCGGTCGACTCCGGAGGACTTCCCGGTGCACGGCGACCACACCGGTCCCGAGGTGCCGGACGCCCCGCGCGAACGGGGGGCGATGATGTCCTTCGCGTACGCGGACGGATACCTGTCCGTGGTGGACTTCTCGTTCGACCACGGCGACGGGGACGCCCTGGGGCCGGCCCGCGCGTGGGGTCGGAGCCGGCTCGACCTGCTCGAGGGCGAATCGATGACCGGGTGGCAGCACACGATCCTGGTGGCGGACTCGGCGAGCGGGATCTCCCTGGCCACCGACCCGCTCACTCATCCGGCGGTCAACTGTGACCTGGTGGTCTCGCTGCACCGGGAACCGGAACCGGGGTGGGTGCATCTGGACTCCGAGACGGTGGGCGGCCCCGGTCGCGGCGTCATCACCGACACGCTCCTGTCCGACGACCGGGGACGGATCGGCCGCAGCGTCCAGAACCTGTACGGGCGCAGGGCCGGATGAGAGCATGGCCGCGTGAGGGCGCGGTCGGGGTGACGGGCGGACCCGGGCCGGGCGGAGACCCAGGTCACCGGACTCGTCCCGCGTGTCGCACCGCAGGTAGAGTGGCGGGTCGGCCCGATTCCCCCCGATATCAGACGAGGTACCCGCGCACGTGATCACCATCGACGACCTGGAGGTGCGCGCCGGCGTGCGCACCCTGCTCCACATGGACGGGTCCTCGTTGCGGGTCCAGCCCGGCGACCGGATCGGTCTGGTGGGCCGGAACGGCGCCGGTAAGACGACGACGATGAGGATCCTCGCCGGCGAAGGTGAGCCGTACGCGGGCACGGTCGTCTCGACCAGCGACGTGGGGTACCTGCCGCAGGATCCCCGCGAGGGCAACATGGATCAGCTCGCCCGCAGCCGGGTCCTGTCGGCCCGCGGACTCGACGTGTTGATGCTCCAGATGACCGAGGCGCAGGACGAGATGGTCGCCGCCCCGGACGACGCGGCGATGGACCGGGCCGTGCGGAAGTACGGACGGCTCGAGGACGAGTTCTCCGCGCGGGGTGGGTACGAGGCCGAGAGCGAGGCCGCCCGCATCTGCAACAGTCTCGGGCTCGAGGAGCGGATCCTCACCCAGAACCTCGGCACGCTGTCGGGCGGTCAGCGCAGGCGGGTGGAGTTGGCCCGGATCCTGTTCGCCGCGTCCGACGGGGCGGGCAAGTCGCAGACCATGCTGCTGCTGGACGAGCCCACCAACCACCTCGACGCCGACTCGATCACCTGGCTGCGCTCGTTCCTCGAGAAGCACGAGGGCGGGCTGATCATCATCTCCCACGACGTCGAGCTGCTCGAGGCCGTGGTCAACAGGGTGTGGTTCCTCGACGCGGTGCGCGGTGAGATCGACGCCTACAACATGGGGTGGCAGAAGTACCTCGACGCCCGCGCCACCGATGAGGCCCGGCGCCGCCGCGAGCGCGCGAACGCCGAGAAGAAGGCCTCGGCCCTCAAGACGCAGGCCGCCAAGCTGGGCGCCAAGGCCACCAAGGCCGCCTCCGCCAAGCAGATGATCCGCCGCGCCGAGACCATGATGAACCAGCTCGACGCGGTGCGTGTGGCCGACAAGGTGGCGCACATCAAGTTCCCCACCCCGGCCGCGTGCGGCAAGACCCCGATGTTCGCCAAGGGCCTGACCAAGATGTACGGCTCCCTCGAGGTCTTCGCCGGGGTCGACCTGGCGATCGACAAGGGCAGCCGGGTGGTGGTGCTGGGATACAACGGCGCCGGCAAGACCACCCTGCTCAAGCTCCTCGCAGGGGTCGAGCGCACCGACGGTGAGGGCGGCGTCGTCTCCGGCCACGGCCTGAAGGTGGGCTACTTCGCCCAGGAGCACGACACCCTCGACATGGACGCCAGCGTGTGGGACAACATCCGCCACGCCGCCCCCGACGCCGGGGAACAGGACCTGCGCAGCCTGCTGGGCGCGTTCATGTTCACCGGCCCCCAGCTCGAGCAGCCCGCCGGCACCTTGTCCGGTGGTGAGCGCACGCGTCTGGCGCTGGCGGGACTGGTCTCCTCGGCCGCCAACGTGCTGCTGCTCGACGAGCCCACCAACAACCTCGACCCGATCTCGCGCGAGCAGGTCCTCGACGCCCTGCGCAGCTACGAGGGCGCGGTCGTCCTGGTCACCCACGACCCGGGCGCCGTGGAGGCCCTGGAGCCCGAGCGGGTAATCATCCTGCCCGACGGGACCGAGGACCTGTGGAGCCAGGAATACATGGAGATCGTCGAGCTCGCGTGAGCCGAGCGGCGCGAGGGCTCGTGTCGTCGGCGACCTGCACGGTCGGCCTGGATTTCTCGCCCACGACCGCGCGGCATGGTGGCCGCGGGGTTACGGTGGGGGTGTCGCCGGATCCGGCCTGACGCCGGGTGCACCGACGACGGTGTCACCGAGGAGGTCGACCAATGGATGCACAGCCGGTCGTAGTCGGGGTCGACGGGGGACCCGACTCCCTGAAGGCCCTGGCCTGGGCCGCGGAGTACGCGAGCTCGGTCGGGGCGCCCCTGATCGCCCTGGCCGCCGTCGAGACCCCCGCCGTCGTCGGCCCGTACGCGATGGCCGGGTGGGTGGACCCGTCGATTCTGGAGGAGAGGGCGCGGGCGATGCTCGCGGACGCCGTGAGGGACACCCTGGGTGACGACGCCCGCGTCGACCAGACCGTCCTCCGCGGCCACCCTGCGGAGGCGATCGTCGCGGCCTCGCGGGATGCCCGGCTCGTGGTGGTGGGGAGCCGGGGGTGGGGTGGTTTCCGGGGGCTGCTCATGGGCTCTGTGAGTCAGCACGTGGTCGCGCACTCGCGGTCCCCGGTCGTGGTCCTGCCGCGTCAGGCCGACGACGCCTGAGCGCGGTCGGCGTCGCGCGGCGAACGACGCACAACGCACGACGAACATGACGGGTCCCTGCCGCTCCACGGACGGATCAGGTCTCCGTGTGTCCCACCAGACCCTCGAGCAGTGTCGGGAACCGGGCTGAGACGCCTCGGCGGGGGAGGGCGTTCAACGCCTCGCCCTGGCCGGGAAGCGCGGCGTGCCTACCCGTGACCAGGTGGTCGAGTGCCCTCATCAGCGCCGCGGGGTGGGTGTCCAGCGCACTGTGGCCGTTCTCGATTCGGGTGACCGCCGCGTCCGGGGCGATCGACGCCACGCGGTCGGCGATGTCCGGAGGGGTGCGGAGGTCCCTGGTGCCGCTGAGAAGGACCATCGGCCAGGTGAAGCGGGATACCTCTCGACCCAGGTCGACCGGTTCCGCGTCGAACCCGGGAAACAGAGGTGCGAGCGGCGCATACGTGAGTGCGGGGTCGAGGGGCTTTCCGTCGGTCGGGGCGCCGTACCCTAGTTCGCGGAAGCCAATCGCTCCGGCGATGTCGAACTCGTAGACGCCCGGCACGCGGGCGAGCGTGCCTTCCCTGGTCGCGTAGGCCTCGAGGAGTCGCCAGGCTGCGCCCGCCGGCACCCGCAGCCGTCCCGGCGCCCGACCGCGCACTCGGCCCCGCAGCAACGGACCGAGCAACTCCGGCCCGCCCAACTCGTAGGCCGCGCGGACCACGTCGAGCAGGCGTCGGCCGTCCTCTCCGCGGAGGTAGAGACGCCGCACATCCGCGGCGATCGCGGTGTCGGCATCCCAGAACACCGAGCGCACCGCCCGTCGCTCGAGGTCGATGTCCGCCGACGACTGCAGCGCCGAATCCAACAGCATGCCCGCGACGCGCTCGGGATACAGGGCGCCGAAGCAGGACACCACATAGCTGCCGTAGGAGGACCCGACCAGGTAGGCCGAGTCCACCGCCTCCCGGTCGAGAACCGCCGCGATGTCGCCGGCGACAGCGGCGATCCGCATCGCCGACACCGGCAGGTCCCGGCCGGCGGTATCGGTGCGGGACAAGCCCACACCTCTGTGCTCCACCATGATCAGGTCGTGCCCGAGGCCGGCCGCCCATCGACGCAGGCCGCGATACGGCAGTACCGACCCGAGGCCCGGGCCGCCGGGGACCACCACGGTCGGCCGCCGGGCGTGCGGGCCGGTCCGCACGTAGGTCAGGTCGAACCCGGGCCCGGTGTCGTCGG
>NZ_JAALEB010000482.1:0-2141 GCF_014145165.1 Dietzia sp. Cai40
GGGGGTGGCCGAGCGGCTGCAGGGGCTGGCGGAGCTGGTGACGGGCGGGACGAGGGTCCCCGCCCCGGTCCTGGCGGCGGTGGTCCTGGGCGAGCTGTCCGGGATGCGGCCGTTCGGGTCCGCCGACGGGGTGGTGGCCCGGGCGGCGTTCCGGCTGGTGGCAGTGTCCACCGGCCTCGACCCGCACTGTCTGGGGGTGCCGGAGGTGACCTTCTACCGGGATCCCGCGGCGCACCGGTCGGCCCTGGACGGGTTCGTCTCCGGCGACGAGGAGGGGGTCGGCTCATGGATCCTCCACTGCTGTAGAGCACTCGAGGCCGGTGCCCGCGAGGCCACCTCGATCGCGGACGCCGCCGGGACCTGAGCCCCGCGCCCGGCACGCGAATGGCGGGTCGGCACGCGTGCCGACCCGCCAACTCACTGCGGTTCCATCGAGAGATCCGGGTACCAGGCGTCCTGTGGTCCGCCGTGTGGCCGGTCCGGGACAACCGTCGGTGACGGCTGGCGCGGACCCACGGCTGGTGTGCCTCTCGGGCGTTATCCGTCGCGTGGGTTCCGGAGTATCGATGACGGTGGCTCGGACGGGGAACCGTGACTTCTCTTCCGTCACCGTCCTGGCGTCGTCGTCACCGTGCCCTGAGCATGCCGCGCGGACAGGCGCCCCGGCGATGGGGGGATCCCACAAGGAACCCGGGGACTTGCGGGTGGTTCCCGCCATCGCGTCCCGCCGCGTCGGCGGCGCACGATGAGGAGTTGGGGCCGAACGAGGGCGGGTCGGGTGACCGGTCCCGGCGGACGAGTCGGGTGACCGGGTTCAGTGGTCTCGCCGCGCGGAGCGGGCGAAGGAGAAGGCCGCCGCCCCCACCGCGAGCGCGATCGCCCCGACGCCGATGATCGGCCCGGTCGCGCGTTCCAGCGTCGGGAGCAACGGGGTGGGGTTGGAGAAGGTGAGGATCGGCCACCCGCGCTCCAGGGCCTCGCGGCGCAGCGCGCGGTCCGGGTTGATCACCGTCGGATGCCCGACCTCCTCGAGCATCGGCAGGTCGGTGGAGGAGTCGGAGTAGGCGTACGAGGCCTCCAGGTCGTAGCCGTAGCGCCGGGCGAACGCCCGGATAGCCTCGGCTTTGCCCGGTCCCTGGCAGTAGAACTCGATGGACCCGCCGTACCGCCCGTCGGCGTCGCGGTTCATGCGGGTGCCGGCGTAGTGGTCCACGCCGAGCATCCGGGCGATCGGCGCCACCAGTTCCTCACCGGAGGCGGACACGATCACCAGGTCGTGCCCGAGCGCCCGGTGCTCGGCGAGCAGTTCCTGCGCCTCGGCGTACACGCTCGGCGAGACGGTCTCCGTGAGTCCTTCGGTGACGATGCGCTCGACCTTCTCGGGCTCCCACCCCTTGGTGGCCGTGGCCATGGCCTGGCGCACCTTCTGCATCTGGTCGTCGTCGGCGTCGGAGAGGCTGAACGCGAGCTGCGTGTAGGCCAGATCGATCACCGATCGGCGGGACAACAGACCCTCGTCGAGGAAGGATTTGTTGAACGCGAACACCGACGAGGTGGCGATGATCGTCTTGTCGAGGTCGAAGAACGCGGCGACCCGGCGAGGTCGGTGCGATGACCGAGGGCCCTGGCGGCGTGGGGCGGACACGGCTCCACGATACGGTTCTTGTGCTCACCGCGCGGATAAGTGATACTGATCACGCTCGTGAGAGCATCCCCCTATAGGTGCTCGATTCGTTCCCCCACGAATCGGGACTTCGAGAAACCGCGGCGTCCCCCTGCCGCGGTTTCTCTCATTTCGGGCGGGGTCCGCGGCCCGGGGTGTCCGGGTCGGGGACCCCGGGTCCCGGCGTGTTGTCCACAGCCCCCGGCCTCTCCACAGCCGCCCCCGGGACACTGCATCGGGCCGGGTCCGCCGACCGGTGGGTGCGCCACGCTGTGCCCGTGACCCAGAGCCCTCGCGCAGCGCACGACACAGTCCCCGACCCTCCCGCGGGCAGGACCGTCGCGGTCGACGTGACCGACCCGGACCTCGACGCCGATGTCCGCGCCGTGCTCGCCGCGCTGGCCCTGGACCCCGTGTCGCCGGACAGCGCCTCGGCGGACGTGGCGGTGACGGACCGTGAGGACACCGGCGGGGGACC
>NZ_JAALEB010000483.1:0-3001 GCF_014145165.1 Dietzia sp. Cai40
GGGTGGGGGGCGACAGGGTGGGGGGCGGCATGGTCGGGGGCGGCATGGTGGGCCCCGACCATCGGGGCTGCCCTCGGACTGTCCCTCTACGCTGCTGCCGCGGGCTTCGCACGCCACGCCGTCCGCCGCCTCGGCGGGGTCAACGGCGACGTCCTGGGGGCGGGGATCGAGGCGGGCACGGCCGCAGCGCTGGTCATCGCCGTCATCCTGGCCTGATACGCGTCACGGAAAGGCCCGCGCATCAACGAGAAGAGCGTTCCGCACACCCCCTACTCGAGAAACGTGTGCGGAACGCTCTTGGCGATGGAATCGGGCCGGACGGGGGCCGGACGCGGGGCCGATCACGCGGGGCCGATCACGCGGGACCGGACGCGGGGCCGGTCAGGCGGGCCCGGTCAGGCGAGCGTGGTCATCCACCCGAAGGTGTCCTCGACGGACCCTCGCTGGATCCCGGTGAGTGTCTCGCGGAGACGCATGGTGATCTCGCCGGGCCCGCCGTCGGCGACCGTGTACCCGCCCTCGGCGTGCTTGACCGAGCCGACCGGGGTGATCACGGCGGCGGTCCCACAGGCGAACACCTCGGTGATCGCGCCGGAGGCGACCCCGGTCTCCCACTCCTCGACCGAGACCTTCCGCTCGGTCACCGGGTAGCCGAGATGGCGCGCCAACTGGATCAGACTGTCGCGGGTCACACCGGGCAGCAGCGAACCGGACAGTTCCGGGGTGACGATCTCCGCCGAGTCCCCGGCGCCGAGGATGAAGAACAGATTCATCCCGCCCATCTCCTCGACGTACTTCCGCTCGATCGCGTCCAGCCAGACCACCTGGTCGCAGCCCTCGGCGGCGGCCTGCTCCTGAGCACGCAGCGACGCCGCGTAGTTTCCCCCGAACTTCGCCGCGCCGGTTCCGCCGGGGCTGGCCCGCACGTACTCGGTGCTCAGCCAGACGCTCACGGGGGCCACACCACGCGAGAAGTAGGCGCCGGCGGGCGAGGCGATGACCGAGTAGAGGTACTCGTCGGCCGGCCGTACTCCCAGGCCGGTCTCCGTCGCGATCATGAAGGGCCGCAGGTAGAGCGCCTCCTCCCCGCCGGCGGCGGGAACCCAGTCGCGGTCGATCGCCACGATCTGCCGGAGGGACTCCATGAACAACTCCTCGGGCAGCGTCGGCATGGCCAGACGCTGCGCGGACCGGTTGAAGCGCGCCGCGTTCTGCTCCGGGCGGAAGGAGGCGATGGAGTCGTCGGCCTGCCGGTACGCCTTGAGGCCCTCGAAGATCGTCTGGGCGTAGTGCAGCACCACGGCGGAGGGGTCGATCGACAGCGGGGCGTAGGCCTCGACGGTGGGGGTACCCCAGGCCCCGTCGGAATACGGGAGGGTGACCATGTGGTCGGTGAAGTGCTTGCCGAAGCCGGGAGCGGCGAGGATGGCTTCGCGCTCGGCGGCCGTCCTCGGTGTGGCCGAGGGGCGGATGTCGAACTGGGACATGTCGTCTCGCTTAGGTGAGAAGGGGCGGGTCAGCGGGTGCGGATCTCGACGAGCGGGGGTACCGCGAGGCGGCACGGTACCTCTCGCCCCCGTACGTCGACGACGACCTCGTCGCCCTTCTTCAGGCCGGCGTCCAGCTCGACGAACGCGAGCGCGATCCCCGTCTTCAGCGTCGGCGAGAACGTGCCGGAGCTCGTGACGCCGACGTCGCGTCCGCCGGCCCGCACGGTCTGGCCGGCGCGCAGGACTCCGCGGCCCGTGACCTCGAGCGCGTACATGCGCCGGGCGGGGCCGGCCTCCTTCTGACGCAGCAGTTCGTCGCGCCCCCAGAAGGACGGCTTGTCCCAGCCGATGGCCCACGCGCAGCGGGCCTCGAGCGGGCTGAGGTCGAGGGACAGCTCGTTGCCGTGCAGCGGGTAACCGGCCTCCGTGCGCAGGGAGTCGCGGGCACCCAGCCCACACAGCGCCCCCTGGCGAGCGAGGACCTGCTCGGCCAGCGCGTCCCAGACCGGGCCGGCCTGATCCCACGCGGGCAGGACCTCGAAGCCGTACTCGCCGGTGTACCCGGTGCGGCAGACCCGGACGGGAACTCCGGACCAGTCGGCGTCGACGAAGGCCATGTAGTCCAGGTCGATGGGCAGGCCGACCGCGGTGAGGACCTCGCCGGCGAGCGGGCCCTGCACGGCGATCACGGCGCGGGAGCGGTGCTCGTCGGTCACGGTGACCTCCGGCGCGCGCTCGGCGGCCGCGGCCTGCAGCCGGCGGACGACCTCGGCGGTGTTGGCGGCGTTGGGGATGAGGAAGATCTCGGAGTCGGAGACGCGGTAGGCGATGAGGTCGTCGACCACTCCCCCGGACTCGTCGCAGCACAGGGTGTACTGCGCGCTGCCGGCCGGGATGCGGTCGAGGTCGTTGGTGAAGCACGAGTTGACGAACTCCGCGGCGCCCGGGCCGGAGACGACCGCCTTGCCGAGGTGGCTGACGTCGAACAGCCCGACCGCGGTGCGGGTCGCGGTGTGCTCGGCGACGGTGCCCGAGTACTGCACGGGCATCGACCAGCCACCGAAGGGGGCGAAGGTGGCCCCGGCCTCCACGTGACGAGAGTGCAGCGGCCCCTCGTAGAGGTCCCCGGTGTCTGTCATGTGGCCACTCCTCGCGCTCTCCAGTACGGCTCCGCTCCCACGGTAGTCGATAGACTATGGTGCCCTGGCCGTGGCGGTCCCGCCACGTCATCAGGGCATCTGACACGTCCCGTACGTCCCCGCCGACCACCAGGAGTGCTTTCATGCCCACCGCGCAGTCGATCCTCACCCACAGCCCGGACCTCGCCGCGATCGAGGCCGTCACGACGCCTGTCGAGTCCGAGGTGGTGGTGGTCGGTATCGCCGCGGGCGCCGACCCCGGTGACGGCGACGGCGGTTCGGACGCGGCCCCCGTCGTCGTCGCCCCCGGTCTCGACGGCGAGGTCACCGCGGCGCTGGCCACGCTGGCCCACTCCGTCGGGGCCTCCACCA
>NZ_JAALEB010000484.1:0-2039 GCF_014145165.1 Dietzia sp. Cai40
CCGGGTCGAAGGGCGCCGGGTCGGCGGCGCCCCCGCGGTGGGGGCGGGTGCCGATCCGGGTGCGGAGGGCCACCACGATCACGGCCGCGGCGATCACGCCGGCGGTCACCAGCGCGATGGTCAGGCCGTCGTAGCCGGCGTTCGAGAACGCCCGGATGCTCGCCACGGCCATCACCCATCCCAGGGAGACGGGGATGAGCACCTTCCAGCCGAAGCCCATGAACTGGTCGTAGCGCAGCCTCGGCAGGGTGGCGCGCAGCCAGATGAACAGGAACATGAAGCCCCACACCTTGATCACGAACCACAGCAGCGCCCACCACCCGGAGTCCGCGCCGTCGATCAGGGAGAACGGCAGCGGTGCCTGCCAGCCGCCGAGGAACAGGGTGGCCGCCAGGGCCGAGACCGTCGTCATGTTGACGTACTCGGCCAGCATGAACATGGCGAACCGCAGCGACGAGTACTCGGTGTGGAACCCCCCGACCAGCTCGCCCTCGGCCTCGGGGA
Organism: Dietzia sp. Cai40; assembly: GCF_014145165.1. Lineage (NCBI taxonomy): Bacteria > Bacillati > Actinomycetota > Actinomycetes > Mycobacteriales > Dietziaceae > Dietzia > Dietzia sp. Cai40. Next base: position 505 of record NZ_JAALEB010000484.1, read on the forward strand.
GGTCGAAGGGCGCGCGGTTGGTCTCGCCGACCATGGAGATCACGTAGACGAGGAACGAGGGCGCCAGGAGGAACACGAACCAGACCTCGGACTGAGCGGCGACGATCCCCGAGGTCGACATGGTTCCGGCGAACAGGAACACGCCGACGAAGGACAGTGCCATCGCGATCTCGTAACTGATCACCTGCGCCGTGGACCGCAGCCCACCGAGCAGGGGATAGGTGGAGCCGGAGGACCAACCGGCCAGTACGATGCCGTACACGCCGATCGAGGTGACGGCCAGGATGTAGAGCACGCCCACGTTCAGGTCGGTGAGTTGCAGCGGCGTCCGGTGTCCGAAGATCGAGACCTCGGGTCCGAAGGGGATCACAGCGAACGCCATGAACGCCGGGATCACCGCGATGACCGGGGCCAACAGGAAGACGGGCTTGTCGACCCCCGCGGGGATCAGTCCCTCCTTGAGGGCGATCTTGACGCCGTCCGCGAGGCTCTGCAACATGCCCAGCGGGCCGACCCGGTTGGGTCCCACGCGCATCTGCATCCAGGCGATGACCTTGCGCTCGAGGTAGATCGCGGCGAGCACCGTCACCACGAGGAACACGAAGACCGCGAGAACCTTGAGCAGCACCAGCCACCACGGGTCGATGCCGAAGGCGGACAGGTCCGCATATCCCTGCGAGGTCACGAGGCCCCCTCCCCGGCGCCGATCCGGACGACGTCCCCCGCGGCCGCGGCGAGCGTGGCGTTGACGGTCGACCCGGGTGAGTTCTGCGGCAGCCACACCACGCGATCGGGCATCGCGGTGACCACGCAGGGCAGGGTGATCGATCCGCTCTCCGTGGAGACGGTCAACGGATCGCCGTCCGCGACGCCGGCCTCGAGGGCGGTGGCCGCGGAGAGCCTGGCCACGGGGGTCCGGGCCGTCCCGGCCAGGTGCGGTTCACCGTCCTGCATCCGCCCCGAGTCCAGCAGCAGCCGCCAGGTGGCCAGGACGGCCTGCCCGGCGCGCGCATCCGCCACCGTCGATGCACTCGCGCCTGCGCTTCGGTGGGGGCGCGAGTGCATCGACGGGAGCGGCTGTGCACCGGAGGGCGGCTGCGCGCCCATGGTCTCACCCACGGCCGCCAGCTCCCGGCGGACGGACTCGACGTCGGGGAGGCCGAACCAGGCGCCCATCTCCTCGGCGAGGGCGTTGAGGACCCGGTGGTCGGGGAGGGCGTCACCACCGGTCAGCGCGGCGGCGAAGGGGCGCTCGCGGCCCTCCCAGGTGAGGAAGGTGCCGGCCTTCTCGGCCACGGGTGCGACCGGCAGGACCACGTCGGCGCGGTCGCTGATCTCGCTCCGGCGCAGCTCGATGCTCACCACGAACCCCGCGGCGTCGATCGCGGCGAGGGCCGCGCGGGGGTCGGACAGGTCCGCGGCCTCGACCCCGCCCACCAGCAGTGCGGTCAGGTCTCCCGAGGCGACGTCCCGGAGCTGGTCGTCGGTGGACCTGCCGGGCGTGTCGGGCAACGGTTCCGAGCGCCACAGGTCGG
>NZ_JAALEB010000485.1:0-1406 GCF_014145165.1 Dietzia sp. Cai40
AGGGGGCACGCCGGTCTCCTGCCCGGGCGGTTACTCTGGGCGGCATGGCAGGGCGGATTCCGGAGCAGGACATCGCCGCGATCCGCGAACGCACTCGCATCGAGGAGGTCGTCGGCGAGTACGTCGCGCTCAAACCAGGCGGCGCGGATTCGATGAAGGGGCTGTCCCCGTTCAAGGACGAGAAGACGCCGTCGTTCCACGTTCGTCCGCAGCACGGCTATTTCCACTGCTTCTCCACCGGTGAGGGCGGCGACGTGTTCGCCTTCCTCATGAAGATGGAGCACATCAGCTTCGTCGAGGCGGTGGAGCAGCTCGCGGACAGGATCGGCTACCGCATCTCCTACGAGGGCGGCGGGCAGGTGATCCAGCGCGACCGCGGGACCCGTTCGCGACTGGTCCAGGCCAACGCCGCCGCGCAGAAGTTCTACGCCGAGCGACTCCATCAGGACGCGGAGGCCGAGATTGCACGCGCGTTCCTCACCGACCGCGGCTTCGACCTCTCCCACGCCGAGCGCTTCGGGTGCGGGTACGCGCCCACGGGCTGGGACACCATGAGCAAACACCTGATGCGGCAGGGTTTCGAGCCCAAGGAGCTGGAGTCGGCGGGACTGTCCAAGACCAGCTCACGGGGGACGCTGATCGACCGGTTCCACCGGCGCCTGCTGTGGCCCATCCGCAATCTCGCGGGGGAGGTGATCGGGTTCGGCGCCCGCAAGCTCTTCGAGGACGACACCCTGGGCAAGTACATGAACACGCCGGAGACGATGCTCTACAAGAAGTCGCAGGTGCTGTTCGGACTGGACCTGGCCAAGCGGGACGTCGCCGCCCAGCGCCGGGCGGTGGTCGTGGAGGGCTATACGGATGTCATGGCCATGCACGCGGCCGGCGTGACCACGGCCGTGGCGGCGTGTGGCACCGCGTTCGGTGAGGACCACCTGTCCACCCTCCGGCGACTGATGTTGGACGACAACTACTTCCGCGGCGAGATCATCTACACCTTCGACGGCGACGAGGCCGGAAAGAAGGCCGCGATGCGGGCGTTCTCCGGGGACCAGCAGTTCTCCGGCCGCACCTTCGTGGCGGTGGCCCCCGCCGGTCAGGACCCCTGCGACATCCGCCAGAAGAAGGGCGACGCGGCCGTCCGCGATCTGATCTCGGCCCGGGTGCCGATGTTCGAGTTCGCCATCCGCTCCATGCTCGAGGAATACGATCTCGACCACGCGGAGGGCCGGGTCGAGGCGCTCCGCCAGACCGTGCCGGTGGTGGCGGACATCCGCGACTCGGCCCTGCGTGACGAGTACGCCCGGCAGTTGGCAGGCTGGGTGGGGTGGGACGATCCCGCGACGGTGCTGCGCCGCGTCCGCGAGGAGGCCCGCAAGCGGGGGCGCGCCCGGGCGGCGGTGCCC
>NZ_JAALEB010000486.1:0-1533 GCF_014145165.1 Dietzia sp. Cai40
GCCGGCGACGACGGACCCGTCGGAGATCCTGGTCAGCGGCGGGTACCACCGGAACCCGGCCGGCTGCACGGCCGCGGGCGGCCGTGGAGCGACCGGCGGTCGCGGCGCGGGGGCCGATACCTGATCGGTCGCGTTCTCACTCATACCGCCATGGTCACAGATCGCGACCCCGAGAGGTATCGGGGATCTCCCCCGGTTCGTCCGTCCCGGGAGGGGGCCCGCCCACCGCACGGATGTCGTAGGCCACGCTCGCCGGAGTGATCCCGAGTTCCTTCAGCCCGGCCACCAGGTCACGTGAGATCGCGTCCTTGACCGCCCGCGCCCCGTGACTGCCGACGACGAAACGGACGGTCGCGAGGATCCAGTCCTCCTGGAGGGAGACGAAGACCTGCGGTCCGAACTCGCGGACGTCGACCGCGTAGACGCGGCTCATCCGCTGCATACTCGCCATCGCCTCGTCGCTGAGTTGGCGCGTGTGCCGATCGGCGCACGCGGAGAACAACTCGTCCACGACGCGCAGATCAACGTCGAAGGGGAGGTTGACCGAGATCTCCTCCCAGAGGAACGGGAAACCGCGGGAGTGGTTGAAGACGGCCTCGTCGAAGATCACGCCGTTGGACACGGTCACCACCCGCCCGGTGAACTGGCGGCTCGGTACCCAGTTCCCGGTCTCCGATCCGGTCATGGACGACGGGGCCCCCATCTCCATCACCGTCGTCCGCAGGAAGCCCAGCGACATCACGTCGCCACGCACCTCCCCGACGGCGATCCGGTCACCGACCGCGAAGACCCTGCCCCGGAGGTGCGTCCGCTGACGCCGACCATCGTCACTCCGAAGAGCCGCAGGGGGTCGTCCGAGCTCAGGAATCCCACGACGGTGTCGACCATGCCGTCATCATCCCTGCCGGGTGCTCTCAGGGTCGAATATCAGGGTCGGCCCCCGATGTGGAACCACGGCCCGCCCACCACGATGGAGTCATGTCCAGCACCAGCACCCACGACGTCCCATCAGAGCTCCGCTCCCTGTGGCGGACCCGACCCGTCCGGACCCCGGACGACGCCAAGATCGCCGGCGTCTGTGGCGGCTTCGGCCGCCGCTACGGGGTGGACCCCGTCCTCTTCCGCATCGCCTTCGTCATCGCCGCTCTCTGGGGCGGGGCCGGGGTGTTCCTGTACGCACTGTTGTGGCTGCTCCTGCGCTCCGCCGGAGACGAGGTCTCCAAGGGGGAGGCGCTGATCGGGAAGGGCCGGGCATCCGGTTCCAGGATCACGGCCGCGGTCCTCGTCGTCGTCGTCCTGCTCAGCGCACCCACCTTCGGCGGTTCCGGGGAGAGCCTCGTGGTGGGGGCGGGGTTCCTCATGGGCGTCGCCATGCTCGCCGGGTGGTACGGCCTGCACCGCCGCACCCCCGTGCCACCCACCGGGTGGTCCGAGGTGTCGGCCGTGCGACCACGGTCGACGCGGACCGGCACCGGCCGCACCGCCGAGGCGTCGCAGGAACCGGGCTCCGGCCCCGGTGCGCCCTACGGCCCG
>NZ_JAALEB010000487.1:0-1543 GCF_014145165.1 Dietzia sp. Cai40
GACCGCCTCTCATCCCTGGAGCAGCACGTGGCACGCAGCGCCGAGTCCGTCCGAGCCGTCATCAAGGCCTACGATGTCCGCGGCGTCGTGGGCGAGCAGATCGACGAGGACTTCGTCCGCGAGGTGGGTGCGTCGTTCGCCCGTCTGATGCGGTCCGAGGGGTCGGAGACCGTGGTGGTCGGCCATGACATGCGGGACTCCTCCCCGTCGTTGTCCCGGGCGTTCGGCGACGGCGTCACCTCCCAGGGGCTGGACGTGGTGACGATCGGCCTCGCGTCGACCGACCAGCTCTACTACGCCTCGGGACTGCTCGACTGCCCGGGCGCCATGTTCACCGCCAGCCACAACCCGGCCCGGTACAACGGCATCAAGCTGTGCCGTGCGGGTGCCAAGCCGGTCGGCCAGGAGTCCGGACTCCGGACGATCGCCGACGAGGTCGTCGCGGGGGTCCCCGCCCACGACGGTGAGGCCGGGACGGTCTCCGAGCGTGACGTCCTCGACGGCTACGGTGCGTACCTCCGCGAGCTGGTCGACCTGTCGGGCATCCGTCAGCTCAAGGTGGCGGTCGACGCCGGGAACGGGATGGGCGGCCACACCGTGCCCGCGGTCCTCAGCGGACTGCCGCTGGAGATCGTCCCGCTGTACTTCGAGCTCGACGGCAACTTCCCCAATCACGAGGCCAACCCCCTCGAACCGGCCAACCTGGTCGACCTCCAGGCGCTGGTGCGGGAGAGCGGGGCGGACATCGGACTCGCCTTCGACGGCGACGCCGACCGCTGCTTCGTGGTGGACGAGCGGGGTGAGCCCGTCGCCCCGTCGGCCATCACGGCGCTGGTGGCCGGGCGCGAGCTCGACAAGGAACCCGGCGCCTCGATCATCTACAACCTGATCACCTCCCGGGCCGTCCCCGAACTGGTCGAGGAGAAGGGCGGCGTCGCGGTCCGTACCCGCGTCGGCCACAGCTTCATCAAGGCCCAGATGGCGGACACCGGTGCGATCTTCGGCGGCGAGCACTCGGCGCACTACTACTTCCGTGACTTCTGGGGCGCCGACTCGGGGATGCTCGCCGCGATGCACACCCTCGCCGCCCTCGGGGAGCAGGACGCCCCGCTGTCCCAGGTGATGGCCGAGTACACCAGGTACGCGGCGTCCGGGGAGATCAACTCGACGCTGGACTCCGCGGAGGCGCAGGTGGCCCGGATGGAGGAGGTCATCGACGCGTTCTCCGGCCGGGCCGTGTCGGTGGACCGACTCGACGGCGTGACCGTCGACCTCGGTGACGGCGCGTGGTTCAACCTGCGGGCCTCCAACACCGAACCGCTGCTGCGCCTCAACGCGGAGGCGCCCACCAGGGAGGACGTCGCCGCGGTGGTCGACGAGGTCCTCGCGATCGTCCGTGCCTGACCTGACCAGCGACACCGGGGCCGGCCGGGTGGACCTGGACGACGCCGAGGCCCTGCGCTCCTCCGACGCCACCGGGGCCCTGCTCCACGCGTCGATGGCCGGGGCCCAGCTCCGATCGGTCGCGACGGCCGTCGACTCG
>NZ_JAALEB010000488.1:0-2064 GCF_014145165.1 Dietzia sp. Cai40
GTCCACCGAGCGGTCGAGGGGGGTGAGCAGGTCGCGGTCCCCGCACAACACCGTGGTGCGCACGTCGCGGAGCACGGGCACGGCCGCGGACTCGTCGTGCTGGGTGAGGGTCTCGAAGAAGTTCGCGATCGTCAGGACGTCCGTCGAGGCGATGAGCTTGTCCACGAACCTGGCGACGGTCGGGCTCATCTTGGCCGGGTCGCCGAACGAGCCGCCGTAGATGAACGGCGAGATGATCGCCCCGAGGGCCCTGCGGCTGCTGGTGAACACCGCGGGCGTGCGGCCGGCGAGGCCCACGAATCTGCTGACGGCCCTGCTGTCGAGCACGGCACCCAGGCCCGACTCCGACAGTTCCGCCATCGCCGTGGCGACCAGCCCCACGCCGAGCACGCGCTCGCGGACCGCGTCCTCGTGGCGGACGGCGTAGCCGAGGACCGTCATGCCCCCCATGGAGTGGCCGATCGCCACGATCGGGCCGGTCGGCGCCGTGGCGGAGATCACCGAGTTGAGGTCGGACGCCAGCTGGGCGATGGTCGAGTTGTCGCGCGAGCTCTTGCCGCTGAGTCCGTGACCGCGCTGATCGTAGAAGACCAGGCGGACCTCGGAGCCGAATCGGTCCTGGAGGTGCCGGCGCTGGAAGTGCCAGGAGTCCATCGACAGCGTGTACCCGTGGGCGAACACCACGGTCATCGGCGCATCGGTCGGTCCGGCCTCCCGCACCGCGAGCGGGACACCGTCCGAGGCGGCGACCATCGAACCCCGGTCGACCCCGAGCTCCCACATGTCCTCGCCGGCCCACGGGTCACTTGCCCGGCGTCCCGGGAGGAGCGTGCCCACGGATCCGATCGTCGCGGCGCCGAGGGCGCTCAGACCCGCGGCGAGACCGCCCGGGGCCCGGATCTGCTCCTCGACGGACTCGGCGTCCCCGGTCTCCCCGCCCACCAGTTCGGGTGACCGGACCTCGACGGGATCCCCCGCAGCGGACCGGGAAGGGCGCCGGGGCCACCGGAGCCGGGGCATCGACCTCCGGCGCCCGGGCGAGTCGTCTTCTCCACTCATAGCGAACCCTCCCTCTGCCCGCCGCTGGCGTGGCGGGCCCCGAGAACGTGCTGGCGCACCGCTCGGCCTCGGACGGCTGTGACGACCTCGTAGTGGATGGTCCCGAGGGTGCGGGCCCACTCGGCGGCGGTGGGGCCCCCGTCGGAGCCGGTACCGAACAGGACGGCGGTGTCCCCCGCGCGGACCGAGTCGCCCGGGTCCGGTCCCAGGTCGACGACGAACTGGTCCATGCAGACGCGGCCGACGTTCGGGTACCGGCGTCCGTGGATCGACACGTCGAGCCTGCCCGAGAGCAGTCGCCACACCCCGTCGGCGTACCCCGCCGCCACGAGGGCCACCGTGGTGTCCCGCGGGGCGTGCCACGTGTGCCCGTAGCTCACCCCCTGACCGGCGGCGATGCGCTTGACCATCAGGACCTCGGCGGAGAACGTCATGGCCGGGACCAGCTCCGCCTCGAGACCGTCGACCGGGTTGAGCCCGTAGAGGGCGATCCCGGGGCGGACCATCTCGAAGCCGTCGTCCGGGCGGGTCAGGGTGGCCGCGGAGTTGGCGTGGTGGTTGACCGGGCACCGCACCCCGCGGGCGCGGGCCTGCGCCACGCACGCGTGCAGACGGTCGACCTGCTGGTCGATCACCGGGTTGCCCGGATCGTCGGCGTGCGCGAAGTGCGCCATCAGCCCGGTCACCTCGATGAGGCCCTCGTCGGAGGCGGCGACCAGCCGGTCGAGCAGGGAGGGCCACTCGTCGAGGGTGATGCCGGAGCGGGCGAGCCCGGTGTCGATCTTGGGGGTCACCCTGGCGCGGCGGCCGGTACGCCGGGCGGCGTCGAGAACGGTGTCGAGGTGGCCCGGGCTCGGGATCGCCAGGTCCACATCCGCCTCGAGCGCCACGCCGACGTCGTCACCCACCCCGAACAACCAGGCCAGGATCTCGGCGTCGATGCCCGCGTCACGCAGCTGCACCGCCTCGGCGATCGTCGTGACGCCCAGCGCGTCCGCCCCACCG
>NZ_JAALEB010000489.1:0-3115 GCF_014145165.1 Dietzia sp. Cai40
CGCGTCGGCATGAAGGCGCCGTCGCTGTACTCCCACGTGGACTCCAAGAACGCCATCTACGACGCCATGTTCGCCCAGGCCTGGACCGAGTGCCTCGACATCATGCTGGCCCTGGACGAGGGACGCCCGTCCGATGCCCGGGGGACGGTCCGGATGTACGCGCGGGCATACTTCGACTTCTGCGTGAGCGACCTCGCCCGGTTCCAGCTGATGAACCAGCGCACCATCCCCGGCTTCGAACCCAGCCCCGAGGCCTACGCGCCCGCGGTGCTCGTGCTCGACGGTCTGCGTCAGCGGTTCGCAGCCATCGGGATCACTGACCGGGAGGACATCGACCTCTACGTGGCGGTGGTGGGCGGCATGGCGGACGCCCAACTCGCCAACGACCCCGGCGGCGATCGCTGGGCCCGCCTGTTCGACCGCGCGGTCGACATGTACCTGCACGACGTCGGCATCCCGACCGACGTCCCGGTCACCACCACACAGGAAGGCACACCGCCATGACCACGACAACCGGGCAACACCGCTCGAAGAACGACCCGCGACCGCCCCGGCTGGACCGCGACACCGCCGCGCGCCTGGCCGAGACCGAGTACGAGCGGGTGGCCGACATGCTCGACCGCCTCACCCCCGAGCAGTGGGGCACCCGGACCGACTGCACCGAGTGGGACGTGCGCGCGATGGCCGGGCACATGCTCGGCATGATCCAGATGCTCGCCAGCTGGCCGGAGATGGTCCGCCAGCAGGTCGCGTCCGGCAGGCGCGCCAAGCGCGAGGGCTGCCCCGCGATCGACGCGATGACCGCGCTGCAGGTGGAGAAGAACGCCGGCCTGTCGACGGACGAACTCATCGCCCAGGTGCGCCGACTGGCCCCCAGGGCGGCCAGGAACAGGCGGCGCGCGCCGGGCGTGATGAGGAAGCAGGCCATGGAGGACAACGGCGAGTGGTGGTCCATGGGCTACCTCTTCGACGTGATCCTCACCCGCGATCCGTTCATGCACCGCATCGACATCGCCTCCGCGACGGGAGCCACCATGACGGCGACCGCGGAACACGAGGGGGTGATCGTCGACGACGTGGTGACCGAGTGGGCCGGTCGGCACGGCCAGGCGTACGACCTGGAGCTCACCGGCCCGGCGGGCGGGCGCTGGCAGCACGGCGGGCACTCGGGCGCGGGCGAGAACCTCACCATGGACGCGTTCGAGTTCTGCCGAGCACTCAGCGGCCGGGCCCCGGCGGAGGGACTGCTCCGGACCCAGGTCCCGTTCTGACCCGGATCGTGAATGTGCTTTTATCCGACCGAGTGTGAGGTAGATTGCATTTTGGGCACAACGCGCTGGTAGCGCGCACTTCTCCGGCTCGTCGCCGCCTCTGACCCGACCCCGGAAGAAGGACGCCGCCATGCCCCCGTCAGAACCCCTCCCCCCGCCTCCGCCCACCGCCCGCCTCAGCCGCCGCTCGCTCCTCTCCGCCTTCGGCGGGGCGGTCGCGGCGACCGGAATCGTGGGCTTCGGCAGCGGCTCCGCCGGAGCCCAGAGCCTCACGGGTTCCCTGGGCTCCGGCTCCCTCGGGTCGTCCGGCGGCACCCCGCCGGACGGCATCCCCTCGGCGCAGCGTGAACCACTCGAGCTGCTGCTCCTGGGGACACTCGCCGGCCCGATGGTGGAGAGGACGCGGGTGGGGATCGCGTCGGTCCTCGTGGTCAACGGGGCCGCCTACGTGATCGACTGCGGCCGGTCCGCGGTTACGCAGTACGGGCTCACGGGCCTGGAACTGGCGGCGATCAGCGACATCTTCCTCACCCACCTGCACGCCGACCACATCGCGGACTACTACAACTTCGCGCTCATCGGTGGGGTGGTCGCCAACGCCGCCGGGGACAAACTCGTGGCCCCCGTCGGCGTCCACGGCCCGGGGTCCGCGGGCGGACTGCGACCGCCCAACGTCGACTACCCGGACTTCCCGGTGGTCGCCCCCCAGAGCCCGACCCCGGGCACCGCGGAGATGACGCAGCGGCTGGACGAGGCCTACGCCTACACGTCGAACATCTTCCTCCGGGACAACGGCCCCACCGGTGGACCGCCCGACCCGCGCACGCTGTTCGACGTCCACGAGATCGTGATCCCGGACGTCGGCGCCAGCTACACCAACACCTCCCCGGCGATGGACCCGTTCCTCGTCATGGAGGACCAGAACGTCCGGGTCACCGCCACCCTCGTCCCGCACGGGCCGGTCTTCCCCGCGTTCGCCTTCCGCTTCGACACCGCGCACGGGTCGGTGACGTTCTCCGGGGACACCAGCCTCAGCGAGAACCTGGACCGGTTGGCGCTCGGCACCGACACCCTCGTGCACGAGGCGATCAACGTGCGCGGCGGCAATCTGCCGCCGGCCATGATCGAGCACAACCTGGAGTCCCACGTCGAGGTCCAGGTGGTGGGGCAGGTCGCCGAGCGCGCCGGCGCCGAGCGACTGGTCCTCACGCACCTCGGCGACTACTCCGGCGTCGTGGACGTGCGCCAGTGGCACGACTGGGCCCAGGAGGGCTACGGCGGGGACGTGATCGTGGGCCACGACCTGCAGCGGATCGTCCTGGCCACCCGATGACCCCCGCCTCGCCCTCACCAGAACGAGTCCCAGGAGGAACCATGAGCACCATCGACATGATCACGTCCCACCCCCACCCGACCGGCGGTCTGCCCGTCGAGTTGCTGGCGGAGGCGATCGACGCCGCGTCCGCGTGCGCGCGCATCTGCACCGCCTGCGCGGACGCGTGCCTGGCCGAGGAGTCGGTCGCGGAGATGCGCGACTGCATCCGCACCGATCTCGACTGCGCGGACGTGTGCGCGGCCACCGCGTCGGTATTGAGTCGCCGGACCGGGACGATCTCGGAGGCGGTCAAGGAGTTGCTCAGCGCGTGCCGCGTCGCGTGCGCGACGTGCGCTGACGACTGCGGGGCCCACGCGGACATGCACGCCCACTGCGCGATCTGCGCCGAGGCCTGCCGCCGCTGCGAGACGGCGTGCGCGGAGTTGCTCAGCGCGATCGGGTGATCAGGGCCACCGGGCGGTCCGGGGGATCGTGAAGCTGAAGCGCGCGCCGTGCCCGGGGCCGTCGC
>NZ_JAALEB010000048.1:0-4364 GCF_014145165.1 Dietzia sp. Cai40
CCGGACCGCCTCCGCGAGCCGCGGGTCCGCCTGGACACAGGGTTCGGTCACCACCTCACGCGACCGCGACCGCCGGACGCCCGGCACCCCGTCGGACCCCGTCACCCACCGCGCGATCGTCCGCCACCCGGTACTCGCGCCGTCGCCGGCGGGAACCCCGACCGGAACGCGATCCGGGGTGGAGTGGATCCGCCCGATACGGCGGGCCTGGTCGGCCAGGACGGTCCCCGAGAACGCACGGGCGGCCGCCGGGTCGATGTGGCTCCAGTCGCAGCACCCCGCACCCGCCGCCGCGGCGGGGCACAGCGGGTCGATCCGGTCCACCGACCTCTCGAGTACGCCGGTCACGGTGCCGCGACAGAAGGCTCGTCCCGGGTCGTCGTGGATCATCACCTCGACCAGCTCCCCCGAGATCCCGCCCCGGCAGAACACCACCCGCCCGGAATGCCGGGCCACGAACTCCCCGCCCTGCGCGGGGCCCTCGATGCGCAGCCGGAGCACACGCCCCGTCCAGTCGGTTCTCTCCGTCCGGGTCATCGGTCCTCCGGTCCGCCCCAGCGCCCGATGATGGGTTCGTCACGCGCCTGGTCCGCGCGGCCGTCCGAGGACGACAGCTGCCACGGGACGCTGGTCACCATGACACCCCTCTCGTACAGCAGTCGGGTCTTCAGACGCAGCGCGCTCTGATTGTGCAGGAGCTGCTCCCACCAGTGGCCCACGACGTACTCCGGGATGTACACGATCACGACGTCCCGGGGCGACTGGTCACGCAATCGTTTCACGTAGTCGACCACCGGCCGGTTGATCTCCCGGTACGGCGACTCCACCACCTTGAGCGGCACGGAGATCCGCCGCTTCTCCCACTCGCGGACCAGGATCCGGGTCTCCGCCGTCTCGATGTTCACGGTGAGCGCCTCGATGGTGTCCGGTCGGGTCGCCCGCGCGTAGGCGAGTGCCCGGAGGGTGGGCAGGTGCAGTTTGGACACCAGCACCACACAGTGGGTGCGGCTCGGGAGGACGACCTCCCAGGACGAGTCCTCGAGTTCGCGCGCGACCGACTCGTAGTGACGATGGATGAGTTTCATGACCCCGAACACGGCCAGCATCGCCAGCACCGCGATGTAGGCGCCGGCGAAGAACTTCGTGCTCATGACGATCACCAGCACACCGGAGGTGAGGACGAACCCGACCGCGTTGACCGCCCGTGCGCGCTGCACCCGTCGCCGGACGGCGGGGATCTGCTCGTTGCCCAGCCGCCGGGTCCAGTGGCGGACCATGCCGAGCTGGCTCAGAGTGAAGGCCACGAAGACCCCGACGATGTAGAGCTGGATGAGCACGGTGACCTGCGCGTCGAACGCCACCACCAGGACGATCGCCGCCACGGCGAGCAGGACGATCCCGTTGGAGAACGCGAGCCGGTCCCCCCGCGTGGCGAGCTGCCTCGGCAGGTACTTGTCGCGCGCGAGCACCGAGGCGAGCACGGGGAAACCGTTGAAGGCGGTGTTCGCCGCGAGCACCAGGATGAGGGCGGTGATGGTCATGATCACGTAGAAGGCGACAGGGAGACCCGCGAAGACCGGGTCGGCCAGCTGCGCGATCATCGTCTTCTGCTGGTAGTCCTCCGGCGCACCGATCAGTTGGGTGGCCGGGTCCTCCGCGACCTGCACCCCGAGCTGGTTGGCCAGCACGATGAGCCCGAGCAGGAACGAGATGGATACCACGCCGAGCATGACCAGAGTCGTCGCGGCGTTCCTGGCCCTGGGGCTGCGGAACGCCGGCACGCCGTTGTGGATGGCCTCGACCCCGGTCAACGCGGCACAGCCCGAGGCGAAGGACTTGGCCACCACGAACGCGAGCGCGAGCCCGGCGACCGCCACGCCGTCGGGCGTGACGAGCTCGAACTCCGCGGACTCCGCCCTCAGCTCACGTCCAAGCACGCCGACCTGGAACAACCCCCACACCACCAGCGCGGTCATGGCCGCCATGAACGCGTAGACGGGGATGGCGAACGTCGCGCGGGACTCCCGGATGCCCCGGAGGTTGATCGCGGTGAGCAGGACGATCGCGATGACGGCGAACACCACCTCGTTCGAGTGCACGAACGGGATCGCGGAGCCGACGTTGGCGGCCGCCGCCGAGATCGACACCGCCACGGTGAGCACGTAGTCGATGAGGAGGGCCGCCCCCACACCCAGACCGGCGTTCGGCCCGAGATTGACGGTGGCGACCTCGTAGTCCCCCCCGCCCGACGGATACGCGCGGACGTTCTGCCGGTAGCAGGCGATCACGACCACCATGACCACCGCCACCGCGAGCCCGACCCACGGGGTGAACGCCAGCGCCGACACCCCGGCCAACGACAGGATGAGGAAGATCTCCTCGGGGGCGTAGGCGACCGAGGACAACGCATCCGACGCGAAGACCGGCAACGCTATCCGCTTGCGCAGCGGGGTGTCCCCGGTGGTGTCGCTGCGGAAGGGGCGCCCCAACAGCAGGCGCTTGATTCCGACGGAGACCCTGGAGATCCTGGACACCGACACATCGTAGGGCTCCGCGTGCCGCAGGGACAGCGCCGCCGACGAGGGTAGCGTGATCGGGACGGGTCCGCGCGTCGCGGACCGTGAGGAGCGGTACTGGCCATGAGGGTCATCATCATGGGCTGTGGGCGTGTCGGCGCGGCGCTCGCGACCGAGCTCGACGAGGGCGGTCACGAGGTCGTGGTGATCGACCGCGACCCCGCCGCGTTCGCCAGGTTGGCGGAGCAGTTCGACGGACGCACCGTCACCGGGCTCGGCTTCGATCGCGAGGTCCTCGTCGACGCCGGGTTACACGGGGCGGACGCGTTCGCGGCGGTCTCCTCCGGGGACAACTCCAACATCATCGCCGCGAGGGTGGCCCGCGAGACCTTCGGCGTCGAGCGGGTGATCGCCCGGATCTACGACGCCGGACGCGCCGAGGTCTACGAGCGGCTGGGCATTCCCACCGTCGCCACGGTGCCCTGGGCCACCGGCCGCCTCATCCGGTACATCACGTCCGGGTCGAGCCCGGTGGTCTGGCGCGATCAGACCGGCGAGGTGTCGCTCGTCGCCGTCGTCCCTCCGTCGGTGTGGGTCGGCGTGGGACTGGCGTCTCTCGCCGATCTGGTCGGTGGCACCGTGGTCGCGCTCACCCGCTTCGGGGAGTGCAGGGTGCCCGGCGGCAGCACTCTCGTGCAGGCCGACGACCTGATCCACCTCGCCGTTCCCTCGGGCGTGGTCGACGATCTCGACGACATCCTGGAGCGAGGACCATCTGATGACTGACCGACCCGTGACCGGCGATCCCGTCCCCGACGGTTCGGTCCCCGACTACGCCGACGGGGCCGGCCTGCTGGACCGCGCCCCCGCCCGCACGTTCCACGCCTCCACCATGCGGGTCCTGGTGGCCGGGGCCGGCGTGGTGGGACGATCGATCGCACGCGAACTCCTGGCCAACGACCACACCGTGACGCTGGTCGACAAGCGCGCGGCGGTCTTCGACCGCGACGGGGTGACCGGTGCCCGGCAACTCGTCGGCGACGCGTGCGAGTTGGGCTTCCTCGAACGACTCCGCGCGGAGGAGTCCGACGTGGTGGTCGCGGCCACCGGCGACGACAAGGTGAACCTGGTCGTGAGCCTGCTGGCCAAGACGGAGTTCGCCGTGTCCCGCGTGGTCGCCCGCGTCAACGACCCCCGGAACGAGTGGCTGTTCGACGACCGCTGGGGCGTCGACGTGGCCGTCTCCACCCCCCGACTCATGGTCTCCGTCGTGGAGGAGGCGGTCTCCGTCGGGGACGTCGTGCGGTTGATGACCCTGCGGCGCGGCGGCGCCAATCTGGTGAGCGTGACGCTGCCGGACCAGACCCCCCTCGCGGGCAGACCGGTCTCACGCGTCCGCTTCCCCCGGGACGCGGCGCTGGTGGCGATCCTCCGCGGGGGAAGAGTGATAGCCCCCGAACCCGACGTGCCGTTCGAACCGGGCGACGAGTTGCTGGTCGTGGCGCCGGAGGCCGCGGAGGCGGACCTGAGCACCGCGGTCCTCGGCGGCTGACCCACGCTCACCGATCCCGGCTTCCTCCACCGGGAACGGTGACGGCGACCTCCCGCCCGTAGCCCCACCCCGGGGCGAGCGGCAGCGCGTCCCCGCTCCAGAATCGGCCCGGGTCGTACCAACTGGCGTCGCCGGCCGGCAGCAGGACACCCATCGCCTCGAGTGTCATCCCGACCACCTCAGCGCAGTAGGCCGCCTCCACGCGCAGTGCGGGCCCGGAGTCCGCACGTCGGCGCCACGGGAGGCCGCTGCCCCGGCGCCCCGGGGCTCCGGCACCGCCGCTCCCTCCGGCACTG
>NZ_JAALEB010000490.1:0-2068 GCF_014145165.1 Dietzia sp. Cai40
GGGGCGGTGCAGGAGGGCTCGTGGGGATCGGAGGCGGAGCACGTCGAGACCGCCGAGGAGGCGTCCGCCATCGTCGACGAGCGCGTGCAGCCGGGGGACATCGTGTTGGTCAAGGCCTCGGCGGCCGTGGGCTTGTGGAGCGTCGCGGAGCATCTGCTCGCGTCGCGTGGTGAGGAGAAGTCCGAATGACCCAGATCATGATCGCGGGCATCGTCGCCTTCGTCGTGAGCATCTTCCTCACCCCGGTGCTCATCATCTACTTCCGTCGGCACGGCTTCGGGCAGGAGATCCGCCTGGAGGGCCCCCAGTCGCACATGAGCAAGCGCGGGACCCCCAACATGGGCGGGATCGCGATCCTCGCCGCGGTGTGGCTGGGGTACATCGTGGCCGGGCTGGTGGGGCAGGTGACGGTGGGCGGTGGCGGGTTCACCGCCTCCGGCCTGCTCATCCTCGGACTGGCCACCGCGTTGGCCGTGGTCGGGATGATCGATGACGGCCTCAAGGTGTTCAAGCGGCACAACAAGGGTCTGGGCATCCTGTCCAAGACCGTCGGTCAGGTGCTCGCGGCGCTCGCCTTTGGCATCCTGGTCCTGGGATTCCGCAACGACGACGGGCTGACCCCCGCCAGCAGGTCGCTGAGCTACGTGCGGGACTTCGTCGCCGTGACCTTCCCGGTGGTCGTCTTCCTGGTCTTCATCGTCCTCCTGGTCTACGGCTGGTCCAACGCGGTCAACTTCACCGACGGTCTGGACGGGCTCGCGGCCGGTTCGATGGCCATGGTCATGGGCACCTACGTGGTGTTCAGCTTCTGGCAGTTCCGGTACTCGTGCTTCTCCACGGCGGAGGGGGTGGACCTGTCCGGGTGCTACCAGGTCCGGGATCCCCTCGACATCGCCGTGGTGTGCTCCGCCGCGCTCGGGGCGTGCCTGGGCTTCCTGTGGTGGAACGCGGCGCCGGCCAAGATCTTCATGGGCGACACGGGGTCGATGTTCCTGGGCGGCATCGTCGCCGGTGTCTCGGTGGTCTCGCGGACCGAACTCCTGATGGTCGTCGTCGGCGCGGTCTTCGTGATCGAGTTCGTCTCGGTGCTCATCCAGGTCGCGGCGTTCCGCACCACCGGCCGTCGTCCGTTCCGGATGACACCCATCCACCACCACTTCGAGAACGGCGGATGGGCCGAGACGACCGTGACCATCAGGTTCTGGCTCCTCGTGGCCATCTCCTGTGGCCTGGCCATCGCGCTGTTCTACGGTGACTGGCTCGCGAGCTCGACGGGATGACGGACGTGACACGACAGCGTGTGGACATCCGCGACCTCGCCGGCGCCCGCGTGCTCGTCCTCGGCGCCGGGGTGTCCGGGCCGGGGGCCGTCCGGATCCTCCACGCGCTCGGCGCCGAGCCCGTGGTGGCGGACTCGCGACCGGAGGCCGTCGAACTGCTGCGGGGGGCGCTCCCGGACGGCGTGACCTGTACCGGGGTCGGCCTCGACCGCGCCGCCGAGATGCTCGTCGACACCGGCCCCGATCGGGTCGACCTGGTGGTGACCAGCCCGGGCTGGAGGCCGGACTCCCCGCTGCTGCGGACCGCGGCCGAGGCCGGCCTCGAGCTGTGGGGGGACGTCGAACTGGCCTGGCGCGCCGACGCGGCCGGGAGGTTCGGACCGCCACGGACGTGGCTCGCGGTGACCGGGACCAACGGCAAGACCACCACCACCTCGATGCTCGAGGCGATCTGCCTCGAGGCGGGGATGGCCGTGCGCGCGTGCGGCAACATCGGACTGCCGGTGACGGAGGTGCTCCTCGCCGAGCCGAGGGTGGAGGTCCTCGCCGCCGAGCTGTCGAGTTTCCAGCTGCACTGGGCCCCCGGGTGCCGGCCCGACGTGGGGGTGGTCCTCAACGTCGCGGAGGACCACCTGGACTGGCACGGGTCGATGGAGGCCTACGCCGCGGCCAAGGCGCAGGTGCTCACCGGGCGGGTCGCGGTGGCCGGGGCCGAGGACGAGATCGCCTCCCGACTCCTCGCCGCCGCGCCCGCCCCGACGCGGATCGGGGTGCGCCTCGGCGCACCC
>NZ_JAALEB010000491.1:0-2858 GCF_014145165.1 Dietzia sp. Cai40
GGACATGCTGGGGGTGGTCGACGCCGTGCCCGAGGAGCCCGTCGAGGGCGCGCCCGCACCGTCCCAGTCCGCCGACCTGCGCAGCGTGGGAACCTATCGCGCCGCGGTCATCGGCGGCGCCGCGGTCAACGTGCTCCGGTCGGCCTACCGCGACCACGTGGCGCTCCTGGCCGCCCACGACGTGGCGTCCACGGTCGAGGACGAGCCGGTACTGCCGTTCGCCGAGGTGGGTCGTCGCCTCGCCGATCTCGCGGACGCCGCGCTGACCGCCGCGCTCGCGGTGGCGGTCTCCACGGTGTACCCGGATTCGCCCATGCCCTGTCGCCTCGGCGTGGTGGCCATGGGCAAGGGCGGGGCCCGCGAACTCAACTACATCTCCGACGTGGACATCATCTTCGTCTCCGAACCCGCGGACGCCAAGACCGGTCGGGTGGCCGGGGAGATGATGCGCATCGGCTCGATGGCCTTCTTCGAGGTGGACGCCGCCCTGCGACCCGAGGGCAAGTCCGGCGAGCTGGTGCGGACGCTGGAGTCGCACGAGGCCTATTACAGGCGGTGGGCCAAGACGTGGGAGTTCCAGGCGCAGCTCAAGGCCCGGCCGATGACCGGCGACCTGGCCCTGGCCACCGAGTACTACGACACCGTGCACCCGCTGGTGTGGACGGCCTCCGAGCGGGACGACTTCGTGCACGACGTCCAGGCCATGCGCCGGCGGGTGGAGGAGAACGTCCCCGAGCCGCTCCGGGAGCGCGAGCTCAAGCTCGGGCGTGGGGGCCTGCGCGACGTGGAGTTCGCGGTCCAGCTCCTGCAACTGGTGCACGGTCGCACGGACGAGGAGCTGCGTGTCGCCAGCACGGTGGACGCGCTCGGGGCGCTCCGGGCGGGGGGATACATCGCGCGGGAGGACGGCGCCAACCTGGTGGCCGCCTACGAGTTCCTGCGACTTCTCGAGCACCGTCTCCAGCTCCAGCGCTACAAGCGCACCCATCTGCTCCCGGAGGACGGCGACCGGGAGGCGTACCGCTGGCTCGCCCGCGCCGCCCACATCCGGCCCAGCAGTCGGCACGACGCCGCGGAGGTCCTGCTCGAGCAGCTCCGTCAGGTCCGCAGCCGGGTGCGCAGGCTCCATTCCAAGCTGTTCTACCGCCCGCTGCTGGACTCGATCGCCGCCTACGACGCGGAGGCCCTGTCCCTGAGCTCCGAGGCGATGGAGCGGCAGCTGGCGGCACTGGGGTTCGGCGCACCGCGCCACGCACTCGGGCACCTCCGGGCCCTGGCCGGGCAGAACAACCGCCGCGGCCGGATCCAGGCGCTGCTCCTGCCCGCCTTCATGGAATGGCTCGCCGACACCCCGGACCCGGACGCCGGGCTGCTGGCCTACCGCAAGCTGTGTGAGGAGCACCAGGACGTCACCTGGTTCCTGCGCATCCTGCGGGACGACAGCATCGTGGCGCGCCGCCTGGTGACGGTGCTGGGCACCTCCGCGTTCGTCTCCGAACTCCTGCTCCGCAACCCCGAGGTGATCCCGGAGCTGACCGACGGCGCCGAGGGGCCCGTGCTCGTGGCCTCCAAGGTCTCCGACATCGCCTCCGCGCTGTCCGCCTCGGCGTCCCGTCACCGCACCCCCGAGAAGGTCATCGCCGCGGCGAGGTCGCTACGCCGGGCCGAGCTGGCCCGGATCGGCGCCGCGGACGTCCTGGGGTTGGTCTCCGTGCCGGAGGTCGGCAAGCGCCTGTCCGCCGTGTGGCGGGCGGTGCTCGAGGCGTCCCTCGCGGCCGTGATGAGGGACATGGCCCCCGAGGGCCAGGCGCCGCCGGCCCGACTCGCGTACATCGGGATGGGGCGGCTCGGCGGGGACGAGCTGTCCTACGGATCCGATGCGGACGTGATGATCGTGTGCGATCCGGTGGAGGGCGTCGCCGAGGACGTCGCCGTCCGGTGGGCCGTCCAGGTGGCCGAACGGGTGGGCAGGCTGCTCTCCTCGCCGTCGTCGGACCCCCCGCTCGACCTCGACGCCGACCTTCGACCGGAGGGCCGCAACGGACCACTGGTACGGACGCTCGCGTCCTACCGCGCCTACTACTCCAAGTGGGCCGAGACGTGGGAACTGCAGGCCCTGCTCCGGGCCGCGTTCGCGGCGGGGGATCGCGACCTGGGCCTGGACTTCCTGCACATGATCGACGAGTTCCGTTACCCGGCGGACGGGGTGCCGCCCAAGGTGGTGCAGGAGATCCGGCGGATGAAGGCGCGGATCGACACCGAGCGTCTGCCCAGAGGGGCCGACCCGGCCACGCACACCAAGCTCGGGCGCGGTGGCCTGGCGGACGTCGAGTGGTGCGCGCAGCTGCTCACAATGCAGCACGCGGCGCGGGTGCCGGGCCTGCACACCACCTCCACCCTGGAGGCGCTCGAGGCCGCGGCCGCCGCGGAGTTGCTCTCGGAGGGCGAGCGTGAGGCGCTGGTGCAGTCGTGGCTCATGGCCGCCCGCGCCCGCAACGCCCTGGTCCTGGCCCGCGGCAAGGCGGTCGACCAACTCCCCGGTCAGGGCAAGATCCTGGCGGCCGTGGCCAGCATCTGCGCAGGGTCCTCCGACGGCGCGGAGTTCCTCAACCAGTACCTCCGGGTCACCCGCCTCGGCCGCAAGGCCGTCGACCACGTCTTCTGGGGTGAGATCTGAGGCGTGTTCCGGGGTCGGACCAGGGTTGTCACCGATGCGCTCCGGGGCCGCGCGCCGATACCCTGGGGTCATGGCTGTGAAGATGAACCTCACCCTCACCCTCGACGGCGTCACCTACGGTGAGCTGTACGAGTTCGTCGACGCGGTCCGGGTGCGACGTCCCGACTGGGAGCCGATGAGG
>NZ_JAALEB010000492.1:0-2576 GCF_014145165.1 Dietzia sp. Cai40
TCCAGTTCCCGGTCGGCGATGGTCTGGCGGATGTGCGGCACGGTGGTCCTCGCCGTCACGGACCAGTCCATGGTCCGGACGTCGTCACCGGGTTCGTAGGCGCGGGCCTCGCCGGGTTCGGTTCCGGGCCCGGGCAGCAGACCCCGGTGGTCGCCGTTGAGCACCCCGTCCAGACGGCGGGTGACGAGGAGCTCCAACTGCGTCAGGGCGGCGCGGGACGCCGCCGCGACCGGGTCGTCGCGGGTCCCCTCGTCCGCGTGGGTCACCGCGAGGACGGCGGGCCGGGCTGTGCGGGAACCGCGCTGATCTGTGGGAGCGGGACGGCCTCGAGAACGCGGCGCACGACGGTGTCCGCGGTGATCTCGTCCGCCAACGCGTCGTAGGTGAGGACGAGTCGGTGGCGGAGCACGGCGGGGAGCACGTCGACGACGTCCTGGGGCACCACGTAGTCGCGACCCCGGACGAGGGCCAGCGCTCGGGCCGCGGTGACGGCACCCAGGGTGGCCCGGGGGGACGCGCCGTACGCGAGCCACCTGGCCACGTCCTCGAGGCCGTGCCTCTCGGGTTCGCGGGTGGCGACGGTGACCCTGACCACGTAGTCGACCAGCGCGTGGTGGACGAAGACCTCCCGGACAGCGTCCTGCAGCCGGATCAACGCGTCGACCCCGAGGACGCGGGACGGCTCCGGCGGACGTGTCCCCATCCGGTAGACGATCTCCCGTTCCTCCTCGGGGCTCGGGTAGTCCACGACGAGCTTGAACAGGAACCGGTCCCGCTGGGCCTCCGGGAGCTGGTACACGCCCTCGCTCTCGATGGGGTTCTGGGTGGCCATCACCAGGAACGGTGTCGGCATCGGGAAGGTCTGGCCGCCGATCGAGACGTGCCCCTCCGCCATCACCTCGAGCAGCGCCGACTGGACCTTGGCCGGCGCGCGGTTGATCTCGTCGGCCAGCACGAAGTTCGCGAGGATGGGACCGAGTTCGACCTCGAACTCCTCGCGGCCCTGCCGGTAGATCCGGGTGCCGACGATGTCCGCCGGAACCAGGTCCGGGGTGAACTGGAGGCGACGGAAGCTGCCCCCCACGACGGTGGCGAACGTCTCCACGGTGAGCGTCTTGGCGACACCCGGCACGCCCTCGAGGAGGATGTGACCGCGCGAGAGCAGACCCACCAGGATCATCTCGATGAGCCGGTCCTGGCCCACCACGACCTTCTTGACCTCGTACACCGCCTGCTCCAGCAGCCTGGCGTCCGAGGCCGCGGAGGACGCGGAGACCGCGGGGCGTGAGCCCGGGTCGGGCGAGTGGTCGGTGTGGGGATCGCTCACCGCGGAGGGCTCCTTCGCGAGGTGGGGGGTCGGTGGCCCTGGGGCCGGACCCTCAGGACGGACTGTGGACGACAGTACCGGTGTACGGCGGTGCCCGGCCCGACCAGTGGTCGGGCCGGGCACGGTGGGTCCGGCACGGTGGGTCCGGCGCTGTGGGTCGGCGCGACTGCGTCAGGTCAACCGGACGACCATGGGTGAGATCCCGGCCATCCGGACCGGCGAGATCTTGACGACGTCACCGGACTGCGGGGCCTCCACCATCCTGCCGTCTCCGAGGTACAACGCCACGTGGCCGGGCCAGAAGAGCATGTCGCCACGCTTACGGGTGGCCACCGGGTACTGCGGGCCGGCGGTGTACTGGTACCCGGTGAAGTGCGGCAGTGCCTTACCGATTCCGGCGAACGCGTAGATCATCAGTCCGGAGCAGTCGAAACCGATCTTGTTGTAGTCACCGTGGCTGTCCGCGACGCCGCCGTCCCGGATGCCCCGCGTCGGTCCCCTGGCGTCGCCGCCGCCCCAGGCGTAGGGGACGCCGAGCTGGGACAGCGCCCGGTTGACGACGGTCTCCACCTGGGCCGAACTCGACGGAGTCCCCGAGTTGCCGCCGCCCTGACCGGGTGCGGGTGCGGGCGCGGCAGGGCCTTGTTGGATCGACCCGAAGTCAGCCCGTCCGATCGCGTCGGCGACCTGCTGGATGATCGCCTCGGTGTCCCCGTTGATCCCCGCGTCGATCGCGGCGCCGACGCTGCCGGCGTCGATCGCACCACCGACGGCCCGCGCCGCCCCGTCCGAGGACCCCCCGGCGAACTGGCGGACCGCGCCCAGGTCGAGGTGGCCCGGGAGGGCGGAGGCGATGTCCGCGGCCTGTTCCCCGGCCCGTGGATCCCCGGCGAGTGCGCGGAAGGCCTCGTCCCGTACGGCGTCCTGGTCGACCGCGTACGGGTCCGCGTTCTGCGGTCCCGCGGGAGTGGCCCCCGACTCGGCCAACGCACTGCGGTTCTGCTCGAGCGCGCTCGTCAACTCCGCGACCTCGGCCTCCAGCGAGGTGACGTCGGCGTAGACGGTCGCCACCTCGGATTCGGCCGCGTCCCGCCGGGACGAGGCGTCCGCGAACCGCTGTTCCGCGTCCGTCCGGGCGAGCGCGGCGTCGGACTCGCGCCGGGTCGCCTCGTCGACCGCTGCGACCATGTCCCCCACGACGTGCCGCTGGTCCGCGGCGGCGCGCTGGAGGAACTCCTGGCGACGCCCG
>NZ_JAALEB010000493.1:0-6281 GCF_014145165.1 Dietzia sp. Cai40
GACGGCAAAGATGATGTCGGTGGTCTCGATGAGCACCAACACGGCCAGCAGGGGAGTGGCCATGATGAGCCCACCCTTGCGCACGAGCAGACGCTGGCCGTGGAAGGTGTCGGTCATGGGCACGAACCGGCGGAAAGCCCGGAGCACCTTCGACTGGTCGGGATTGAGGTGCTCGTCGCGCTGGCGGATCATCCGGAAACCCGTGTACAGCAGGAACGCCGCGAAGATGTAGAGCACCCACGAGAAGTTGGCGATCAGCACGGCGCCACCGGCGATGAAGATCCCGCGGAAAATCAGAGCGCCCAGCACCCCGAGGAACAGCACGCGGTGCTGGAACTGGGCCGGGACGGCGAAGTGGGCAAAGATGATTGCCCACACGAAAACGTTGTCCACCGCGAGGGACTTCTCGATGAGGTAGCCGGCGAAGTACTGCTGGCCGAACTCGGCGCCCCAGACGGCCCAGATGATCGCGCCGAAGCCCACACCGAGCGTGACCCAGACGGCCGACCAGGTGGCGGCTTCTCGGACGCCGATGACGTGAGCCTTGCGGTGGGCGACGAGGTCGATCGCCAGCATCACGATGATGAACGCCAGGACGGCAAGCCAGAGCCAGAGGGGGGTGTGCATAGTCAGGGACCTTTCGATCAGTAGGTGATCGAAGGTCTCTCCCGGCCCTGTCGGGCCCGCTCCGCCGGGTCCGAGGACCGTAGTGACGACGAAACGCGTGAGGGATACTCCCCTTCTGGTGCAGTTCAGTTAATCACAGGCGGGCGAGGTGTCGCCGGGTCAGTCGCTGGTGGGGGAGGCGTGGTCGGGTCCGCCTTCCCGCGGGGTGGGTGCGCCGGGTGGTTGCCGAGACGGTCATGCGCAATACTTGGCGTCGACGAGTTCGTCTATCTCAGACTTGGAGCGAGTGAAATCCCCTGATGGGTACCCCCTGCGAGAGGCCCGGGTCGGCTGACGACCCGGGTCCGAGTTGTCTCTGGCCAGTTTCACCGCGAAACCCGTGGTCGCTGAACCGTGAACCGCGATCACGTGAGCGAGCGTTCTGATGGGCGTGACGCTCCTGATGCTGCTGCTGGGGATCCTCGCGATCCTCGCGATCATCGCGGCGAACGGCTACTTCGTGGCCCAAGAGTTCGCATACATGTCCGTGGACAGGAACAGGCTCAAGGCGCGGGCGGACGCGGGGGACATCTCGGCAGCGCGTGCGCTGAAGGTCACCCAACGGACCTCGTTCATGCTCTCGGGCGCCCAGTTGGGGATCACGGTCACCGGACTGCTGGTGGGGTTCGTGGCCGAACCGCTGGTCGGCCAATCGCTCGGGACCCTGTTGGGTGGGGTCGGCGTCCCCGCGGCTGTCGGTGTGACGGTGGGTACCGTGCTGGCGTTGATCGCCGCGACGGTGGTGCAGATGATCTTCGGCGAGTTGTATCCCAAGAACCTTGCGCTGGCCAGCCCGGAGCCCCTGGCGCGTGGCCTGGCCCGTTCGACCACTGTGTACCTCACGGTGTTCGGCTGGCTCATCGTGGTCTTCGACAAGTCTGCCAACTTGTTGCTCCGGGCAGTCGGGGTCAATCCTGTTCACGATCTGGACACCACCGCCACGGCGGAGGATCTCGAGCGCATCGTCGCCGATGCCAGGGGAAGTGGGGATCTGCCCGAGAATCTCTCTGTTCTCATCGACAGAATTCTGGACTTTCCGGACCGGACGGTCGAGCATGCGATGGTTCCGAGGTCTCACACCAGTGTCGTCTCACCCGATGCGACGGTCGGGGAGGTGAGGGTTCTGATGGCCACCGGACACACCCGCTATCCGGTCGTCACCGTTGAGCAGGAGCCGGTCGGGGTGGTGCAGTTGGTGGACGTGCTCGCGTGGTCGTTGGAGCCCGACGCGCCGGTCACCGAGCTCATGCGCCCGGCGGTGGTGGTCCCCTCGTTGATGTCCCTACCGGATGCGCTGTTCAGCCTGACGGACTCCGAGGCCCAGCTCGCTGCGGTGGTGGATGAGTACGGGGGTTTCGCCGGCGTGATCACCATCGAGGACCTCGCCGAGGAGCTGATCGGCGAACTGACCGACGAGCACGACGTCGAGGCGGATTCGGTGATCTCCCTTGAGGGTGAGGACTGCTGGCGGATGGATGGCGACGTCCACATCGACGAGGCCGAGCGGGCACTCGGCCACACACTGTCCGAGGGTGACTACGAGACCGTGGCAGGTCTGGTGATCGCCGCTCACGGGCGACTACCCGAGGTGGGGCAGACGGTGCGTGTCGATCTGCCAATCGATCCCCGCGAGCTGATCGCCGACCATCCACGAGAAGTGGCGCTGGACATCGAGGTTCTCGAGGTGGCGCGGTTGGTGCCCAGTGAGCTGAGGATTCGTCTCGTGGAGCGTGGTGGCACCGTTCCCCTCGACGCCGGCGATGACGATGCGTCTGGAAAGAGCGAGGTTCGGTGATGGGAAACCCGATGGTTGTCACGGCCATTACTGCGGGGCTCATTGTGTTGAGTGCGTTCTTCGTCGTGATCGAGTTCGCACTCCTCGGCGCGCGACAGCACCGGCTCGAGAAGGAAGCGGCAACCAGTGCCTCGGCCCGCGCGGCGCTTCGCGGGATGAACGAGCTGACCCTCATGCTCGCCGGTGCCCAGTTGGGCATCACGGTCTGCACGTTCGCCCTCGGTGCGGTCACCAAGCCCGCCGTGGACTCGTGGCTCGGCCCGGTCTTCACTTCGTGGGGCGCACCGGCCCAGCTCGCTGGTGGCGTGGCGTTCGGGCTGTCGTTGCTCCTGGTGACCTTCCTGCATCTGGTGGTGGGGGAGATGGCGCCCAAGTCGTGGGCGATTGCGCACCCGGAATTCGCCGCCAAGTTCGTGGGCCTGCCCTCGAGGGGGTTCATCTGGGTGTTCCGTCCGCTGCTGCGGTGGGTTAACGCAGTGGCCAACCGTCTTGTCTCCGCCAGTGGCGTCACGCCGGTTGAGCGTGCCGCCGTGGGTGGACAGGACGCGGCTACGATCCGCCAGCTCGTCGAACACTCGGCGACGGCGGGTTCCCTCGACAACTCGTTCCGGTCCCCGTTGTCGGGTGCGCTCGGCTTGGACCAGTTGCATATCGGAGCGCTCGTCGACACCTCGACGGCACCCACCGCGGTCCCGGCCGGAGCCACGGTGGCCCAGGTCCAACAGGCCGCGACGCGCACCGGCTATACGCGGGTGCTCCTCCAGGACGGCAATTCGCCCACTCCGGAGGTGGTCCATGTGCGTGACACGTTGATGGAGCCCGCGGATGCGCACGCACGTGCCTTTGCGCGCCCGGTGATGGTGTTCGACTCTCGCACTCCGGTGTACGAGGCGCTCGCAGAGGCGCGCGAGCGCAGCGAACAGCTGGCCGCAGTGACGGACCAGGGCCAGTTCATCGGGGTGATCACCATCTCCGACATCCTCAAGCATCTCCTTCCCCAGGAGTCCGGACGAACCGGGGCGTAGCGCCCTGCACGTCGTCGGATGGGTTGTCGACGTCTGAACCCACCTCGGCCCGAGTCGTACGCAGAAGGAGTGCGGGAGGGGTGATCAGTCGTGTCGCCACGGCCGCGACCGCCAATCCAGCCGAGGTGTTCGGTGGGTTGCTCGGGTGGGTGCTGAACCCCGGGGAGAGCTCGGGTGAGATCGGGGCGCCGCGGCGACGACAGAGTTGACCAGCGACTGACCAATCATTGACTGACCATTCAGTCAGGACTACGTTGACTGAACACTCAGTCAGCGACGAAAGGCGGTAGCCGTGCCCGAGGATGACCCGTCCCGCAGCGGAGCCGATCGAAGCGGCGCTCATCGAAGCGGAGTCGACCGCATCCTGGACGCGGCGATCTCCAAGTTCGGCGCGCACGGCGTCAAGGGAACGAGCCTCAAGACCATCGCCGTCGAGGCGGGTGTCTCGCAGGCGCTGATTCTCCACCACTTCGGGAGCAAGGACCGACTGCACCAGGCCTGCGACGAGCACGTGGTGCGGCTGGTGCGGCAGGGCAAGGAGTCCTCGATGGGCCAGGGCGCACAGTTGGACCCGCTCCAGTCGCTGCGGCAGATCGAGGACAGTCGCCCGCTGCTGCGCTACCTGGCCCGCACCCTCTCTGAGGGAGGCGATCACATCGCGCATCTCATCGACGAGATGGTCGCCGACGCCGAGGCCTACACCGGGGCCGCCGTCGAGGCCGGTCTCATCAAGCCCAGCGCCCATTCGCGCGAACGAGTCATCGTACTGACGCTCTGGTCGCTGGGATCGTTGGTCCTGCACGAGCACATGAACCGACTGCTCGGCGTGGACTTCCTCGACACCGAGGCTCCGCCGGAGAGCCTCGCCCCCTACATGCTCCCGGTCGTGGAGCTGTTCACCCAGGGCCTGTTCGAACCCGGCACCCTCGACCGGTTCGCGGACGCGTTCGACACCCCTGACGGCCCCCGGAAGGAGCAGTGACCACCATGGACGACGTCGTGATCTCGGCGAGAGGACTGGTCAAGACCTTCGGCGCCACGCGCGCCCTCGACGGTCTTGACCTCGAGGTGGCACGGGGGGAGGTGCACGGCTTCCTCGGCCCCAACGGCGCCGGCAAGTCCACCACCATGCGCGTGCTGCTCGGCCTCCTCCGCGCGGACGCCGGCATCGTCAGACTGCTCGACGGCGACCCCTGGACCGACGCCGTCGAGCTCCACCGCAGGCTCGCGTACGTGCCCGGTGACGTGGAGCTGTGGCCCACCCTCACCGGCGGCGAGGCGATCGACCTGCTCGCCCGGCTGCGTGGCCCGCTCGACAGGCGGCGTCGCGACGCGCTGTGCGAGCGCTTCGACCTGGACCCCACCAAGAAGGCCCGCACCTACTCCAAGGGCAACCGGCAGAAGGTGGCGCTGATCTCCGCCCTGACCTCAGAGGTGGACCTGCTCCTGCTCGACGAGCCCACCGCGGGTCTGGACCCCCTCATGGAGGTCGTGTTCCAGGAGGCGATCGGTGAGGTCAAGGCCGCCGGCCGCACGGTCCTGCTCTCCAGTCACATCCTCGCGCAGGTCGAGGCGCTGGCGGACCGCATCTCCATCGTGCGGCAGGGCCGCACCGTCGAGACCGGGAGCCTGGAGGAGTTGCGCCACATGACCCGTACCACGATGGTCGCCCGCACGGACCGACCGGCGGACGATCTGCGGCGGGTCGAGGGGGTGCACGATGTGGAGATCGACGACGACGAGGTCCGCTTCCAGGTCGACGGAGACAGTGTCGACGAGGCCGTCCGTGCACTCGCCCCGCTCGGTGTCCGCTCGCTGGTCGCCCATCCGCCGACCCTCGAACAGCTGCTCATGCGCCACTACGGCGACGCTGCTGACGCCGGGACAGTGCGATGACCGGCCGCGCGATGACCGGCAGCGCGATGACCACCACGACCGCTCCCACCCGCGAGCGCCCGCACACCGCGGGTGCCGGTTCCCCGCTGGCCGGCACCGGCACCCTCGTCCGGTTCTCCCTGCGCCGGGACCGGATCAAGCTCCCGGCCTGGGTCGGCGGCCTGGGGCTGTTCGTGATCTACATCGGCGCGGCCCTCCCGCAGCTGGCGCCGACGGAGGACGACCTGGCCGCGGTGGTGCCGCTGTTCACCCAGCCGGTGGGCCGGATGTTCACCGGCCCCGCGTTCGGCATGGACGCCCCCAC
This sequence comes from Dietzia sp. Cai40, assembly GCF_014145165.1. Taxonomy (NCBI): domain Bacteria; kingdom Bacillati; phylum Actinomycetota; class Actinomycetes; order Mycobacteriales; family Dietziaceae; genus Dietzia; species Dietzia sp. Cai40. The sequence continues at coordinate 5,687 of NZ_JAALEB010000493.1, forward strand.
CTTCGAGAGGTTCTTCGCCGCCGGCTACGCGCCGTACCTGTTCCTTCTCGCCGCACTGATGAACATCATGCTGGTCACCCGGCACACCCGTGTCGAGGAGCAGACCGGCCGCGCCGAGCTGATCCGCGCGAGCGTCACCGGACGGCACTCGGCCCTCACCGCCACCCTGATCGTCGCCGCGATCACCAACGCCCTCGCGTGTGTGGTGGTCGCCGGTCTGGCGGTCACCAATGGTTTCGCCCCGCTCGGGTCCCTGCTCATCGGGCTGGGCACCGCGCTCGCGGGGATGGCGTTCGCCGGGATCGCCGCGGTGACCGCGCAGCTCAGCGCCTACTCGCGGGCGGCGGCGGGGATGGCCGGGCTGGTACTCGGGGTCGCCTTCATCCTCCGTGCCCTCGGCGACATGGCGGCCGTCGGGGGAACCGCCCTGTCCTGGGCCTCGCCCCTCGGGTGGGCGGCCCAGACGGCCCCCTACGTGTACGACCGCTGGTGGCCGCTGCTCCCCCTCGTCGTCGTCGCCGTGGTCGGTTCCGCCGCCGCCTACGTCCTCCAGTCACGCCGCGACTTCGGGGCGAGCCTCCTCGCCCCGCGCCCC
>NZ_JAALEB010000494.1:0-1520 GCF_014145165.1 Dietzia sp. Cai40
GCCCCGAGTAGACGTCTTTGATCGCGCACAGGTACAGCAGTAGTGCCCCATAGAGTGGTGTAACTCGGTGGCCGAGATCGTCTGCGATTACGTGTTGTACACGGATGTAGAGCGGCCACCGTGTGATCCTTCGAGTCAACCTTTCACAGAATCCTCGAACGGAGTCATCACGATGACCGCACCCCACATTGTCGACCCTGCAGGCCTGCTTGGCCAAGCCCTCGCCGACGCATCCCCGGATCTGATGCGCGAGCTGCTGCAGATCATGATCAACGCCCTGCTCTCGGCCGACGCCGACAGCGTGTGCGGCGCCGAGTGGAACGCCCGGTCCGCCGAGCGCACCAACCGCCGCAACGGCTACCGCCACCGGCCCCTGGACACCCGCGTCGGCACCGTCGACGTCGCTGTCCCAAAGCTGCGCTCGGGCAGCTACTTTCCTGAGTGGCTGCTCGAGCGCCGAAAGCGAGCCGAGTCCGCGTTGATCACCGTCGTGGCGGACTGCTACCTGGCCGGGGTGTCCACCCGCCGGATGGACAAACTGGTCAAGACCCTCGGCATCGACTCACTGTCCAAGTCGCAGGTCTCACGGATGGCCGAACACCTGGACGAGCAGGTCGCCGCGTTCCGCCACCGCCGCCTGGACGAGGCCGGACCGTTCACCTTCGTCACCGCCGACGCGTTGACCATCAAGGTCCGCGAGAACAACCAGGTCGTCAAGGCCGCCGTCCTGCTGGCAACTGGAGTCAACGGCGACGGCCACCGCGAAGTCCTCGGGATGCAGGTCGCCACCAGCGAGACCAAAGCCTCATGGAACACCTTCTTCGCCGACCTGGTCGCCCGCGGCCTGGGCGGGGTGCGCCTGGTGACCTCCGATGCCCACGCCGGGCTCGTGGACGCGATCGCAGCGAACCTGCCCGGCGCGGCGTGGCAGCGCTGCCGCACCCACTACGCGGCGAACCTCATGGCCGAGTGCCCCAAGTCCATGTGGCCGGCCGTGAAAGCCATGCTCCACAGCGTCTACGACCAGCCCACCCCGACCGCGGTGCACGAACAGTTCGACCGACTCCTGGAGTACACCGACGGGCGCCTGCCTGAGGTCGCCGACCACCTCGGTGATGCCCGCGAGGACCTGCTCGCCTTCACCACGTTCCCCGACGATGTATGGCGACAGATCTGGTCCAACAACCCCACCGAGCGCCTCAACCGGGAGATCCGCCGCCGCACCGACGTCGTGGGGATCTTCCCCAACCGCGACGCCATCATCCGCCTCATCGGCGCAGTCCTGGCCGAACAGACCGACGAATGGGCCGAAGGACGCCGCTACCTCGGCCTCGAAGTCCTCAGCCGATGCCGACTCACACTGACCACCAACACCGACACCAGCTCGCCGACGGAGGTGACCACCGATCCACTGATCCAACTACCCGCCTGATCACCAACGAAGGATCAAAAACCAGTTACACCAATACCAGGGGCTTGGCCGGTACAGCTTCCCTTCGGCTGTCCAGTGCTCGGTGATG
>NZ_JAALEB010000495.1:0-2958 GCF_014145165.1 Dietzia sp. Cai40
CGGAATGGGCGCAGACGCGCGCATGACCACCGGGGTCGACGCCGAGGTCGTCGCGGAGGTGGGGGCTGAGGTCGGCGCATCCGGACCGGCGCCCGGCGACGTCCGACTGACGAGCGTGCACAACTTCCGTGACGTCGCGGGCCCGGGTTACGCGCTCCACCCGACCGGGAGCATGGCCCGCGGTCTGGTCTACCGATCCACCACGCTGTCGGTGGGTGAGGACGACCTCGGGGTACTCGAGCGGCTCGGGGTGAGCACCATCGTGGACCTGCGGACCGGCGACGAGATCACCAGGCAGCCCGATGTGATCCCCGCCGGTGCCGACTACCTGGCCATCGACGTCCTCGCCGGGAACACCTCCGCGGCCGCATTCACCGGGGTCGGGACGTTCAGCGTGGAGGACGCCCGACGCGAGACGGCGATCATGTACGAGCGGTTCGTCCTCGGCGACGAGGAGCGGACCGGTTTCGGCCGCGCGGTCAGCGCCGTGGCGCGGTCGGCGGGCCCGGCGATCGTGCACTGCACGGCCGGCAAGGACCGGACGGGCTGGACCTCCGCAGTGCTCCAGCTGCTCGCCGGAGTGCGGGAAGAGGACGTGATCGCCGACTACATGCTGACCCGCGAGCTGTCCGTCGACTTCGTCAACTCCATCCGGGCGTACGTCCGGGCGGAGATGCCCGAGCGTCTCGACGCGATCGACGTGCTCATCGGGGTCGAGGAGAGCAACATCCGGCGCTCGCTGACCGCGTTGGACAGCGAGTTCGGCGACGTCCGTCGATACCTCGTGGACGGCGCCGGGGTGGAGGAGGACCTCGTGGAGCAGCTGGGGGCCCGGCTCAGAACAGGACGATGACCGCGCCGAGCACACCACCGAAGGCGATCGCCTCGAGGATCACCGCGATGGTGCGGCCCACCTCGGACCGGGCCACGGAGTGGACCCTCGGGCCGGCCATCGTCAACGCGAACACCAGGACGAGGACCGCCACCCCGACAAGGGTGTCGGCGAGTCGCGCCGCCACGCCGTAGACCGCCCCGAGGCCGATCAGCCCCCCTGTCGCCGCGGCCGAGACCGTGGTCAACGGCGCCGGGAACACCGCGGCCGGGGTCGCCTCGCGGCCCACCGGGGCGACCTCCGCAGGAGGCGCCGGGGTGGAGCGGCTCCGGTCCCCGTCCTCCAGCATCAGTTGTCCGTTCATGCCCAGGACCCTACGTCCCGTTCCCAAAGGAATCCCCCGCCGTCCCTGTGGAACTGCTGGAAAATCGAAAAGCGCTGGTCAGCGTCCCGTAGATGGCGGAGAGATCGGTCACAATCCACAGGGACGGACCCGCCCCGGGCTGCGTGACCGCATGACCACGGGTGGGTCGGCGGGCGTAGGATTCGTGACGATCCGGTGGGGGCCGGGTCCGTTCTGTTGCGGGAAAGATCGGGGGACTGGCATGGGTTCTATGGGTGCGGTCGGGGGCTGGTTCGAGCCCGGGGACGACGCCGGGAGGGCGTGCGACGAGGCCGAGGCGGTACTCCTGGCGTGCGAGGACCTGGATGCCGTGATAGAGACGATCCGGCAGGCGGAATCCCCTGTCGACGCCCGCCGCGCCCTCAAACTGGGATTCGGGTTCTCGGGTAGGCAGGCCGCGCTGCTCCTCACCCTTCCGGTGCTGTCGTTCACGCGGTCCGAGCGCGACCGGATGCGCGACAGCCGACGTGCGCGGCTGGACCTCTTCGCCGATGTCACCGGGGCGATCCCGGCGGTTCGGGAGGACGAGGTCGAGCTCGACCCGGCGCCGGGACAGGCGGCGCGGGCGCCGGAACCGGAGTCCGCCGCGCGGGCGGGGTGGGGTGCCGAGTTCGACGGCGCCCTCGACGGGATCCGACGAGCGATGGACGATGAACAGGGCCGGGGCCCGACCGCTCCGCCGCCCGTGATCACCGGGGACCCGGGGCCCTCCGACCACGTCGCCCGGCGATCGCGGTCCGGGCGTGTCGACGAGGCCGCTGTCGTGCTCGACGAGCAGGTCGGGGAGCTCTGCGACGCGATCGCGGTCCTCCTGCAGGTGGAGAGCGTCCCCGGTGCGTGGCTGGATGATCCCCGCGCGTCCGACAGCCGGACCGGGACCCTCCTCGACAGCTGCGGTGTCGATGATTCGGTGGGGATCCGGACCCTGCTGTGGCATCTGCGCCGGACCGGCCTGGATTCGGTCGAGGGTCTGCTGCCGTTCGCCGAACCGGTCGGCGCCGCCGAGGGTTTCGAGGTCCAGGCGAAGAGGTTCGAGCACGCGATGGCGCTCGGCGGACTCGGTTCGGACCCGGGGTCCGGGGGTACCTGGACCGGTCGCCTGTGGCCGATCGCGGAGCGCCGCGGGTACGGGTACGCGGTGTCCTATCGGACCGGGCCGGACGCCGGGTCCATCTGGGCGTACGGCGGGGAGGAACCGCTCCACCGGGTGTGGGATTCGGTCGTCGACCTGCTGGTCGAGCTGTACCAGGCGTTGACCACCGGCGAACCCTGCGACGCCGCGGTCGCGGCCGCGGCGAACGGCCGGGTGGTGTGGACGAACCTCAGCTGAGGTCCCGTCCGATCACGGTGGCCCGGTTGCCGCGGCAGAACACGAGCTCGACGCGCGAGACCGTCCGGCCGGTGGTCGCGCCCAGCAGTTCGGCGTACGCGCACAACTGCAGCAGGTACTCGTCGACTGTCCCGGTGGTGACCGCCACATCGGTCTTGTAGTCGATGACGGACAGCGAACCGTCGGGCTCGTCCACGACCAGGTCGACCACCCCGTCCACCGCCACCGGCGTGCCGTCGGCCGTGGCGAGAGCGCCCGCGACCGGCAACTCCGCCCAGTGGGGGCGGGCGGCCGCCCTCCGGACGGGCTTCGAGGTGAGGGCCGTGCGCGCGACGGCGACCATCTCCTCGACGGCCTCAGGGGTCCGGGTGCCGTGGAACCCGCCACCGAGGC
>NZ_JAALEB010000496.1:0-743 GCF_014145165.1 Dietzia sp. Cai40
CCACTCACGAGTGGGCGGGCGACTCGCGGATCCGCGCCGTGCTCGACGGGATCGGCATCCACGACCTCGGTCTGGACACCGCGGTGGACGATCTGTCCGGCGGCGAGCGGCGGCGGGTCTCCCTGGCCGCGGCGCTGGTCCAGGACCTCGACCTGCTGGTCCTCGACGAGCCGACCAACCACCTCGACGTCGAGGGCGTGCAGTGGCTCGCCGACCACCTGCGAGCGCGGTCCTCCGCCCTCGTCGTGGTCACCCACGATCGGTGGTTCCTCGACACCGTCGCGACCCACACCTGGGAGGTGGTCGACGGCCGCGTCGAGCAGTTCGAGGGCGGGTACAACGACTGGGTCTTCGCCCGCGCCGAGCGGGACCGACAGGCCGCGGCCTCCGAATCCCGGCGGCAGAACCTCATGCGCAAGGAGCTCGCCTGGCTGCGGCGCGGCGCACCGGCGCGGACCTCCAAGCCGCGGTACCGCATCGAGGCCGCGGAGGCGTTGATCAAGGACGTGCCGCCGCCCCGTGACTCACTACGCCTGTCGAGCTTCGCCGCCCGGAGGCTCGGCAAAGTGGTGATCGAGCTCGAGGAGGCGCGCCTCGACGCCCCCGACGGCCGCACCCTCGTCGAGGACCTGACCTGGCGACTGGCCCCAGGCGAACGGCTCGGCCTGGTGGGCGTCAACGGTTCCGGCAAGACCACGCTCCTGCGCGCCCTCGCCGGTGAGGCCCCCCTGGCCGCCGGCCGC
>NZ_JAALEB010000497.1:0-2104 GCF_014145165.1 Dietzia sp. Cai40
TGGCTCAAGCAGGAGCTCGACGACCTGCCGCTCGACCAGCGGGTGCTCGAGGCGATCGAGGACGTGGCCGCCCGCGTGGCGTTCGGTGACATCGAGCTCAGCGCCTCCCAGCTGGCCGAGCGCCTCGGCTTCACCCCCGCCCGCCAGCGCACGCCGGTCGGCGACCTCTCCGGCGGCGAGCGGCGGCGCCTGCAGCTCACGCGGGTCCTCATGGCCGAGCCCAACGTGCTGCTGCTCGACGAGCCCACCAACGACCTCGACATCGACACGCTCCGCCAGCTCGAGGACCTGCTCGACGGGTGGCCCGGCACGATGGTCGTGATCTCCCACGACCGCTACCTCGTCGAGCGAATCTGCGACTCGGTGTGGGCGCTGTTCGGCGACGGCGGGCTCACCAACCTGCCGCGGGGGATCGACGAGTACCTCGAGCGCCGCAAGCGCGCCGGGGCCGCGGGCGACTCGGGCAAGGTCCTGCGCGAGCCCGCTGGCTCGGGTTCGGGCTCGGGCTCGGGTCCCGGGGCTGGATCGGGCGGTGGATCGGGCGGTGGTTCGGCATCCGCCGCGACCGCCGGCTCCGGCGGGTCCGGGCTCAGCTCGAGTGACGAGCGGGCGCTGCGCAAGGAGATGTCCAAGATCGAGCGCCAGATGCTCAAACTCGATCAACGACAGGCGACCCTCCACGAGGCCCTCACCGCCGCCGCAGGGGAGGCGCTCGACACGGAGAAGCTCGCGTCCCTCGACCGTGATCTCAAGGACGTGAGCGCGGAGAAGGAACAGCTCGAGGAGCGCTGGATGGAGCTCGGCGAACAGGTCGAGGGCTGATCCACCCGCCGGCGCGAGAGCGGTGTGGACGTCGAACTTGGTCGTCTCTCCTGCGGTGAATCGAGCGTTTCACCGCGCTGGGCACGACCAGAATATGGGCGGAACACCTGATGCCAAGACCGAGCGGCGCGGTTCGTTGTGGATGCTCGTCGTCCCCATCCACAGGGGACGCCGGGGGCGGGCGTGAACGGTCACCGCGGGCGATGATCCTGAGGTGCCCCGTCCTCATCCTGCTGCGCCGTTCATCGGTAGTGCGGCGGTCGTGGAAGGTCATCTGTCCGGCCATCAGCTCAGGTCAGGACATCGTCGTCTGTTCCCCGACGTGTACCTCGCCACCGGAGCGCCCGCCACACCGGATGTAATGGTCCGCGGCGCAGCGCTATGGGCACCCGCTGGAGCCGTGATCGGCGGTCTCGCGGCGGCACTGATCCACCGGGAGCGGTGGTACGCGCCGGCCGCGGTCGAGAGAGAAGTCGACATCTACGCGGTCGGAACGGCACCCGCTCCGGGCCGTGTGCGGCTGCGTCGCCTCCGGCGTGCTCTGCCGGCGGGACAGGTGGAAGCGATCGGTGGACTCCGTGTGACCTCCGCTGCACGGACGGCCATCGACGTAGCGAGGTGGGAGGTCAACGACGATACGGCGATCGCGAAGATCGACGCCGTGTGCAATCGATCCCGGATCGCCGTCAGCGAGGTGAGTGCACTGGCACGGGGCCTGCGAGGGCTGCACGGTCTGCAGAGGGTGCGGAGCCTCCTCCGGTGGTGTGACCAGCGAGCTGATTCGCCGCCCGAGACCAGGCTTCGGCTGCTGATCGTCCGGTCGGACCTCCCCGACCCGACTCCGCAGGTCGAGATCCACAACGAGTACGGGGTGAAGGTCGCCACTGCGGATCTGGCGTACGAGGTCGGGAAGGTGGCGGTGTTCTACGACGGGGACGTCCATCGAGGCAGGTCTACCTGGGAGTACGACGCGCGGGTCAACGCCGAACTCTCGGAGCTGGGCTGGCAGGTGGTCCGCGTGACCGGTTCGATGCTCCGGAATCCACGGGCGGTACTCCGCCAGATCGGTGCGGCCCTCGAGCGCGGCCGCGCACGGGTATGACCGCGACGCGCGACCACATCACCCGAATCTTGGTCGTGCCCACTGCGACAGAACTGCGTTGTGGCCACAAGGGCCACGACCACACCCGTTGAGCGGGGCGCGCTGGGATGAGAGCGCTGGGGTGGGGGCGCGCTGGGTGTGCGGGGCGCGGCGGGGTGGGGGAGCGCCGGGGCGCGCCGG
>NZ_JAALEB010000498.1:0-338 GCF_014145165.1 Dietzia sp. Cai40
TCGACCATCGCTGCGAGGGTGTCCTGAAGTCTTTGCACGCCCACAGCGGCTGCCGTCGCCGACGGCAGTCCTCGGAAGTCCTCGAGCGGGACCGGGTCCCCGACCAGCAGGGTGACCCGACGACGGCGGCCCAGCACCACCCTTCCTTCGTAGGCTGGTGCGATGGCCTGCACACCCCACTGGGCAACGGGGATCAATGGGGCTGACGTCTCGAGCGCGATGCGAACAGCACCCGACCTGAGCGACATCAGACGCACATCCGGTCGGTTCGTGATCGATCCTTCCGGATAGACGACGACAAGGGCGCCGCGATCCACTGCTTCGATCGCGGCGCGGAT
>NZ_JAALEB010000049.1:0-13537 GCF_014145165.1 Dietzia sp. Cai40
GGCCTGCGCGGGCTCTGCGCCGCGGGCGAGCAACCCGGCGATGACCCCGGCCTTGACGTCTCCGGACCCGGACACCCCGAGCCCCTGCGTGCCGGATTCGTCGCGCCACAGACGGCCGTCGGGCGACGCGATCCACGACGTGGCCGCCCCGGACACCACCACGGCGCGGGTGCGCCGGGCGAGGTCGGCGACCCGGCGTGGGGTGTCGGCCTCGACCTCGGACTCGGGGACGTCGAGCGTCCTCGAGAGCTCCCTGGGGTTCGGGGTGAGAACGCAGCGCCCGTCGAGGTGGGCGACCCCGTCCGGATCCGAGGTCAGGTACGCCAGGCCCAGCGCGTCCAGGACCAGCGTGCAATCCAGATCGGGGACGACCCGGTGGAGCAGTTCCCCGGCGACCCCGACGCGGCCGAGGCCGGGCCCGATGACGACGGCCGCACAACCCTCCGCCAGCTCGCAGATGGTCTCCGCACCGGCCGGGGTCAGCTCGCCCTCCTCGTCCTCGGGCAGTCCGACCGTCATCGACTCCGGGATCCGCAGCGCCAGGCCAGGCGCCACGGAGGACGCCGTGGCGATCTGGAGCTTGCCGGCGCCGGCGCGCAGCGCGGCCTCCGCGGCGAGGAGCACCCCGCCCGGGGTCGTGCGACCGCCTCCCACCACGAGCACCCGGCCCCGGCTCTCCTTGCCGCCGCCCGGCGCGGGAAGAGCCCAGCCCCGCAGACGGTGGGAGGTCAGGACGATCTCCTTCTCCGACGGACCGCCGTTCACCGGCCGTCCTCGTCCGCCGCGGATCCCTCGCGGGTCGTCGGTGCCGCGGCCCGCTCCACGGCCGTGGTGTCGGCGTACCGCTCGAGTTCCAGCGCCGCGCCGCCGTGCCGGTACGTGGTGACCGAGCAGTTGGGTAGGGGGTCCGCCCGGTCCACGTGGAGGATGTCCTGCTCGGCCATCTGCTCCAGCGCCACCCGGAACCCCATGATCACCGCCTGGTGGCTGAAGACGCACAACCGTTCACCGGCGTACTGCTGGCGCAGGTCGGTGAGCAGGTAACGCACGCGGAGGACCACGTCCGTCCAGCTCTCACCGCCCGGGGGCCGGTAGTAGAACTTCCCGATCCGGTCGCGCCGCTCCGCCTCCTCCGGGAAGCGGTCACGGATACCGTGTCCGGTGAATCCGTCCAGGATCCCGAGGTCACGCTCGCGCAGCCGCTCGTCGGTGAGGAGAGTGGCGTCCAGGCGGGCGGCCTCCAGCGCGGCGGCGGCGGTGTCCGCCGCGCGTCGGTACGGGGAGGTCAACCACACCGTGGGTCGGTGCTCCTCCGGCAGGTCGGCGAGCCACGCGCCGACCGCCGACGCCTGCGTGAACCCGGTATCCGACAGGGGTGTGTCGGCGTCCCGGTAGTCCAGGTCGAGGCGGTGCGCCCCGGCGGCCCGGGCCTCGTCGTCGGCGATGTTCCCCACGCTCTGCCCGTGGCGGACGAGCAGGAGTCGGGACAGTTCGGTCATATCCGCAACCTACCCATCCGCATCCCGCCCGTCCCCGGACTCACGGCGTGAGGACGATCTTCACGGCCCCGTCCTGCTTCTTCTGGAAGATCTCGTAAGCGTGGGGGGCGTCCGACAGTGGGAGCCGGTGCGTGGCGAAGTCGTCCACGCCCAGCGGGTCGGCATCGGTGAGCAGCGGCATGATGTCCGGCACCCAGCGCTTGACGTTGGCCTGCCCCATCTTGAGCGTGAGCTGCTTGTCGAACATCGTCAGCATCGGCAACGGGTCGGCGACGCCGCCGTACACGCCGGACAGCGAGATGGTCCCACCGCGGCGCACGATGTCGATGGCGGAGTAGAACGCGGCGAGCCTGTCGACTCCCGAGTGCTCCATCATCTTCTTGCCCAGGAACTTCGGGAGCATCCCCACGGCCGCGTGGGCCGCCGTGGCGACGGGGGACCCGTGTGCCTCCATCCCCACCGCGTCGATCACGGAGTCCGGCCCGCGGCCGTCGGTCATGTCGCGGATCACGTCGCCCAGCTCACCGGGGAGCTCGGAGGGGTCGAGAACCTCGACACCCCGGTGCGCCTGCCGGGCCCGGCGCTCCGCGACCGGGTCCACTCCGATGACGCGGTGCCCGCGGTGGGCGGCGATCCGGGCGGCCATGTCGCCGATCGGTCCCAACCCCAGGACGACGACCGTCCCGCCGTCGGGGATCTGCGCGTACTCGACCGCCTGCCAGGCCGTCGGCAGCACGTCGGACAGGTACAGGTACCGGTCGTCGGTGTGCTCGTGCGGCACCTGGATGGTGGTGTTCTGGGCCTGCGGGACCCTCAGGTACTCGGCCTGACCGCCCGAGACGCTGCCGTACAGCTCGGAGTACCCGAACAGTGCCGCGCCCATACCCTGGTCACGGACCTGGGTGGTCTCGCACTGGGTATTGAGGCCCTTGTCACACATGTAGCAGTGGCCGCACGAGATCTGGAACGGCATCACCACGCGGTCGCCGGGTTTCAGGTCGGTGAGACCGGACCCCACCTCCTCGACGATCCCCATCGGCTCGTGGCCGAGGATGTCGCCCTCGTTCATGAACGGCCCGAGCACCTCGTACAGGTGTAGGTCGGATCCGCAGATGTTCGTGCTGGTGATCCTGACGATCGCGTCGGTGGGATCCTCGATCCTGGGATCGGGTACCTCGTCCACGCGGACGTCGCGCTTGCCGTGCCAGGTGACCGCCTTCATGGCAGGCTCCTCTCGCTGGTCGTGTCATGCGCGCTCACGCATATCACCGACGCTACGAGGCCGCGGGAGTCGACGCATCCGGTCGCCCGAGGAGGTAGACCTGAGTGGTGACCGATCTCCGCCAACCCCGCGTGGTGATCATCGGCGCGGGGGTCGCGGGGATAGCCGCCGCGCACACGTTCATGCGGGCCGGGCTGACCGACGTGACGATCTGCGAGAAGGGCACCGACGTCGGCGGGGTGTGGCACTGGAACCGTTATCCGGGTCTGACCTGCGACGTTCCCTCCCAGCTCTACCAGTTCGGGTTCGCCCCCAAGGCCGACTGGTCACACGTCTGGGCATCGGGGGAGGAGATCCAGCGGTACCACCGGGACGTGGTGGACCGGGTCGGTCTGAACGCCTGGCTGCGGCTCGGGACCGAGGTGACGGACGCCGTGTACGACGACGAGTCCGCCACCTGGACGGTGACGACGGCAGCGGGGGAGGTCCTGCACGCGGACTTCGTGGTGTGCGCGACCGGGGTGCTGCATCACCCGTACGTGCCCGATATCGACGGGCTCGACTCGTTCGCCGGACCGGTCGTCCACACCGCCCGCTGGGATCCCGGGCTGGAGACCGGCGGGTCCCGGGTGGCGGTGATCGGCTCCGGTTCCACGGGAGTGCAGATCGTGTCCGCCCTGCAGCCGGAGGCGTCACGGCTTCTGCACTTCGCCCGATCCCCGCAGTGGATCCTGTGGGCGCCGATGACTGTGCGGCAGCCCGCACCGCTCACCGCCCTGCTCCGTCGGTCACCCGGATCGCAGCGGAGGATGTACGCGACGGCCCTGTGGGCCTCGGGGATCCTGGCGGACGTGGTCCTCAAGCCGACCTGGCGGCGTCGCGCGGTGCAGGCCTACGCCCGCGTGAGTCTCCGTCGGCAGGTCCGCGATCGTCGGCTCCGGGAGGCGTTGACCCCGGACTACGAACCACTGTGCAAGCGCCAGGTGGTCTCGGGTACCTACTACCGCGCAATCACCGCCCCCAACGCGGAGTTGGTCACGGGTCCGATCTCCGAGGTGACGCCCACCGGCATCCGTACCGGCGACGGTGTCCACCACGAGGTCGACGTGATCGTGCTGGCCACGGGTTTCCGAACCCACGAGTACATGCGGCCCATGCGGATCACCGGCCGCGACGGCCTGAGTCTCGATGAGGCCTGGGCCGCAGGTCCGCGCGCATACCGGATGACCGCGATCCCGGGATTCCCCAATCTCTTCACCGTCCTCGGCCCCAACTCGCCGACCGGATCGATCCCACTGCAGTTCTCGGCAGAGCTCACCTCGCGTTACATCGCGCAGTGGATCGAGCGATGGCGGCTCGGCGAGCCCGACGCGGTCGAGGTGACCGAGCGGGCGACCGCCGAGTTCTCCCGCGCGGTGGGTGCGGCGATGGGACCGACGGTGTGGAACACCGGGTGCACGTCCTGGTACCAGACCGCCGGCGGTGAGATCGATCTCTGGCCCTTCGACCGGAAGCGGATGGGGGAGATGCTCGACCACCCCGACGAGCAGGACTTCACGACGGTCCTGCTCGGCTCCTGAGAATGCGGTGCGTCCCGACGGCTCACCGCAGGATGAGTGGGATGTGCTGCTCTGCCGCGGTATTGGCCCCGTGATGACCGAGGAGGCCCGACTCCATCTTCTCGTGGTGGGTGCGGGCGAGGATGACGCCGCCGGTGGCGACCGCGACGACGTGACCCAGACGGTCAGCATGTTCCCGGCCCGGCCCGAACAACTGCTCGTCCAGCGCCTGTTCCCGGCTCAGCACCCGCGCGTGCCCCGCCAACTCCTCGCGCCAGGCGGCCAACACCGCCGACTCCGACCCGGCCCGTGCGTGCACGTGCCGTACCCGGGCCTCGCCTACGACCGCCTCGACGTCCGCGAGGAGCGACGGGGTGGCATCGATATCGATCACGGTCTCCGCGGCCACCATGCCGTGGTCGGCGGTGACGAGCATCCCGCAGTCGGGGGGCAGATCCGTCGCCAGGTCGGCGACGAAGGCGTCCACCTCGCGCAACGACTGGATCCACTCCGGGGAGCCCGGACCGTGGATGTGCCCGATGAGATCGAGGTCTCCGAAGTAGGAATAGACGAACCGTCTGGACGTCGAGGGAGCGGCGACGACACCGAGTATCGCCTCGCGGATCTCCTGCAGTGAGATCGCCGGGCGGTACTCGCCCTCCGCCCGGAACGCGGCGCGGGTGAGTCCGGATGCCCGGAAGTCCTCGCGCATGACGTAGGTGACGTCGACCCCCTCCTCGGTGAGCAGTTCGAGCAGACTCGGCAGCACCTGCACCTCACGGGGAGGGAACCGGTCCAGTGCGGAGGGCCCCTCCGCCGACCCCGTGGTCCACCGGAGCGAGTTGAAGACGGTAGGTGTCTCTGCGCCCTCGTCCGGGAGCGCGAAGCTGTACCCGACGATCCCGTGGCGGGAACACGGCGCTCCCACCGCCAGGCTGGTCAGACTCGTGGCCGTGGTGGCGGGGAACCCCGCGGAGATCATCCGCGTGGTCATCGCCGAGAGGGTGGGGGCGACGTCGGCGTGCTGCCGGATGAGCTCGGCGCCGAGGCCGTCGACCAGGACGAGCACCGCATCCCGCGCGGGCGGGAGAGCCAGTGGGTTGCGGAGGTCAAGGCCCAGCGAGGCGGCGATCGACGGCATGACGTCTGCCAGCGAATGGTCGGCGGGGGTGGTCGGGATCCCGGTCATGGCTCCACTCTCCCTCATCGCGCCCGCGAACGGTGCGGACCGGCGCCGGGCGGGCGGACGGCATCAGGGCGGAGGTTGTGACGCGACGACGTGGTGGTCGTGACGTGTCGACGGGGTGGTCGTGACGTAACACCGCCCCGCTCGTGACGTATATGTGATGGACTCAAGAATCCTTAACTCATCGTGGGGCTCGCGCCCCCGTCATGCTCGGAGATCACTGTGACCAGATCCATCGCCTGCGCCGGTGCGCTGGCCGCCGCACTTCTCGTCTTCTCGACCGGCGCCGCCGCAGCCCAGAGCGCAGACGGCCTGTCGTCGGGCGCCCTCGACTCGTCGTCGCTCACCGGGTCCGCCGGAACGGGCACCGATGCGGACACCGGCGGCGGCCTCGGCTCCGCCGGCGACCTGCTTCCGGCCTCCGTCACCGGTTCGCTGCCCGGTTACACCTCCGGTCCGGTCGGTTCCGTCGCCAGCGCCGTCTGTGGCGTCGGCACCGTGGCCGGCACGGCGGCCAACCTGGCGGGCATCCCGCTGCCGCCCATCGGGGTCGTGTGCATGGTCGTCAAGCCCGTCGCGGAGTCCGTCGACTTCCTGATGCGCGGGGACGTCCCGGGGTCGGTCGACGCCGTCATCGGCGGGGTGCCCGTGGTGGGCGACTCGCTGGCCGGAGCTGTCAACACGGACTCGGCGACCGACGCCGTGGAGGGCTCGCTGGGCGAGGAGCGGCTCGGCTCGATCACCGGGTCCTCGGTGTCGCCCGAGGGTTCGCCGGAGACCGCTCCGGTGAACTGAGCCGGATCAGCGTTGCCCGCGCCCGAAGGCGTGCGGCTCGACCGGTCGCTGCGCGCTGGGGAGCCCGGCCACCACGAGTCGGTAGGACTCCGTGACCAACTCCTCGACCACGTCGGGGCCGAGGCTCCCCCCGGGGTGCAGTGAGATCCAGTGCCTCTTGTCCATGTGGTAGCCGGGGGTGATGTCGGCGTACGCGTCACGGAGGGCGAGGCCGTCCGAGGGTGATGCCTTGATCACCACGAGGGGCTCGTCGTCGACAACGGTGTGGATCATGAACACCTTGCCGCGGACCTTGTAGACGTCGACGTCCGGCCCGAACGGGAACTCCAGGGTCGACGCCGGTAGTTCGCGTGCCCGCATCGCCGCACATTTCTGGAGTTCCCGCCCGTTCATCCCAGTGACGCTACGACACGCTGCGGGCTCCGTCATCGAGAAGAGCGTTCCGCACACCTGCTTCTCGGCCGACGTGTTCGGAACGCTCTTCGCGACCCGCGCGACCCGCGGGGTCGGTCGGGCTCGATGCGAGGGGATTGGCGAGGGTGCCCGCGAACTGCAGCGATCCCGCCTGATCGGTCAGATCCACCATCTGCCGGGTGTCGCGCAACTGCAGGCGGTTGAGGCACGAGTGTTTGAACCGCGGCGCGAACAGCGCCTGCCAGGTCGCCTCGTCGACCTCAGTCCGGTCGACGTCGATGTCGATGTCGCCGTCGCCGTCGCCGTCGCCGCCCAGCGCCAGCAGGCACCGGCGGGTCTCGTCCCAGAACTCCGATGCCGTCAGGACCCCGGACTCGTCGAGGATCGCGGCGAGGTGACGCAGTACCCCGTCCATCACGTCGGTGTGGATGCTCAACGCGGCCGTCTCGGCGTCCACGAGGTGCCGGATCCGCTCGATCCCCTCGGGCAGCGGTCGGTCGGTCACCACGGCCACCTCCTCGCCGATGTCCTTGAACAGCACCCGGCGCGGCAGGTTGTCCGGGCCGATCACCACGATCACGTTCTCACCGTGGGGCATGAACACCAACCCGTGCGCGAGCAGACAGCGGGCCACCGGCAGAACGTAGGCGTCGAGCAGCGCGCGGAGCCACGTGCGGGCGTCCGCCCCTGACCGCTCCAGGTGTTCGACGACGAGGGGGCACCCGTGGAGGTCGACGTGCAGTAGTGAGGCCAGCGTGAAGGCCCGCTCGCCCTCCGCCAGTCGCGGCACCGGGCTCTCACGCCACAGGGCGGCGATCATCTTGGTGTGCGGCCCCTCGTCCGAGACGCCGGACTCCGCTGCGCGGTGGTAGGCGTCGCCTGTGTACCCCACGGCGGCGACCTCGCGCAGGACTCCGAAGTCGAGTGCCCGGAGCACGGGATCCCCGGCCACCAGACCGGCCACCCAGTCGTTGACCGCCGGGGTGTCACGCATGTACCGAGGAGACAGTCCGCGGGTGAAGCCCATGTTCTGCACCGCCAGTGCCGTCTTGACGTACCCGCGCTCGGGACGGGTCACGTCGAAGAACGTGCGTACGGACTGCTGCGGGCGGTACTCACTGCGGGACTCGCCCAGGTGGACGAGGTCGCGGCGGGCCAGGTCGGGGCCGAACACCACGGCGATCTTGTGCTCCCACTGCCACGGGTGGACGGGAATGAGGCGGTACCCGTCCGGATCGAGGCCCAGCTCCCGAAGTCGTGTGTCGCACCGGTCGAGGTCGTCACCGTCGAACTCCCGACGGTAGTGCTCGTTCTCCTCCAGTCCGGTCACGGTGGCGATGTGGCTGAGTTCACGGCGGGCGGCGAGCCACACCAGACGTACCGTCGCGGGAGCCTCCGGGGTGTAGCGGTGTCGGTCGGTCAGCCCCAGTCCGATGCGCCCGTTGTTGGCCACGAAGCCCGGGTGCCCCTCGGTCATCGCGGCCTCGACCTCCTGCAGGTCGGCACCGGCCAGTTCCTGCACGGGGCGGGCGCGGTGGTGCAGACAGAACGCGGCGGACCCGAGGGTCGCGGCGATCTCCTCCAGATAGACGCCGACGAGTGACGCGGGGATACCGAGCACCGGGGCCAGCGCGGTGATGAGGGCCGGGGCGTCGGGTTCGACCGGCTCGCCGGCGACCTCCCGGCGCAGCGAACCCTCGTCCACCACCCAGTGCTCCAGGGGCAGCACCCGCCCGCGGAACAGCCACCTCTCCTCACCCGCGCGCACCTCGTACATGTCCGGGTCTGCGGTGGGCTGAGGCGAGACGAGTCGCTCGTGGGAGAACTCGGCCAGGGCCTTGGCGCACAGGTGACGGTGGGCCCGCCGCATCGCGTGACCGGTGAGGTGCGCGTGGGGCACGGCACCGGACGACGGGGGTGACGACGACACGGCCCGTGTGGTCCGGCCGATCTCGGAGGCCCGGAAGTCCCCGACGTCGCAGAAGGAGAGCAGGGCGGTCTTGTCGGCGAGTTCCACCGCCCCGCCCTCCCGGAAGCCGGCACGGGCGTTGAGTCGGTGCACGGCGGTGTTGCGGATGTCCGGCTCCACCACCACGCGTCGGGCGCCCAGCGGACCGAAGGCGGTCTCGCAGATCGCGCCGATCACGGCGGCCGTGGTGCCCGGCACGGGCGTCCGCGAGGGGGCGACCAGCAGGTGCATACCCAGGTCCCCGGGTTCGTGCGGGTACGAGCCGTCGAGCTCGACCGCGGCCGGGTCGTAGTACACCGCCAACCCCACTCGCAGTCCGTCGATGCGCACCATGTGGACCTGCCGGTGTGGGCTGCTCTGCCAGTCGCGGAAGAACGCCGAGATCTGCTCGGGCGCCATGTGCCGCATGCCCCAGTACGCCGACCCGGGGTGCGAGAGCCAGGCGTGGAGGGTCCCGACGGTATCGGCGTCCGTGGAGAGGGAAGAGAGCGAGACGAGCCCGGCGGGGGTACTGACGGTGTGATGGTTCATCGGGCCTCCTGGGCCTGCTGGTCGGCGGGGGAGTGGCGCACGGCGGACGTCCCGGCTCGGGTCGGATCGGTCTCCCGGGTGGGGCAGGACTCGCGGGCCGGGGCGCCGAACCGCTGGAACGCGATGCGTGATTCGACGGGGTAGACCTCGTGACCGGTGACGGACCGCAGGATGATGCTGTTGCGCATCGCCCCCATCCCCAGGTCCGGGGCGCTGAGCCCGTGGGTGTGCTCCTCGGCGTTCTGCACATGGACACGCCGATGGGCCAGGTCGATGGTGTGGTCGCGGGCCACGCGGTAGCGACGGGGCCTGCCCGCGCCGGCCCGCCCGGGTCCGGGGTCCTCCCAGTCGATCTCCGAGGCGATCCCGTCGAGGAACCGCGGAGCGGTGGCGGAGTAGCCGGTGGCCATCACCAGACCGTCCGTGTGGTGTTGCCAGGCCCGGCCGGTGTCGTTGCAGTGCAGTTCCAGGCGGATCCCTGACTCGTCTACGGTGGCCCCGTCCAGGGCGGTCGCGGCCACCAGCAACCCGGTGTCCAGTCCGTGGGCGGACCGGCGGTAGAGAAGATCGTGGATCTCGTTGATCAACTCGGCGTCGATGCCCTTGTAGAGGGACCGTTGCTCGCGCAGCAACCGGTCCCGGGTGCCGGCGTCGAGACCGTGGAAGTGGTCGATGTACTCCGGGGAGGTCATCTCCAGGGTGAGCCTGGTGTACTCCATGGGGAAGAACCGGGGGGACCGGGTAATCCAGTCCACGCGGGGGCCGGAGTGCCCGGACGTCGCCACCAGGTCGTGGAAGATCTCGGCGGCCGACTGGCCGCTGCCCACGACGGTCACCGAGTCCAACCCGAGCAGCTCCTCGCGCCGGTGCAGGTAGTCGGCAGCGTGCAGCGCGACCCGTCGGCCCGCGTGTGGGGAGGCGCCGTCGAGCGAGTCCGTGTCGACAGGCGACCACGGGGTGGTGCCGATCCCCAGTGCGAGGTGCCGGGCGCGGTAGGTCTCCGTGCCGTCGGAGGTGATCGCGGTGACCCGGTAGACGGGCCCGTCCTCGTCGTCGTCGGTCCCTCCGTTCCCCCCGTCCGGCCCGCCCCCGGCGCCCTGTGCCGCCTCGCGCCGGACGTCCACCACCTGCCGTCCCCACCGGAGTCCACCCACCCGCTCGGAGGCCCAGCGACAGTACGCGTCGTACTCCGCGCGCAGGGGCTGGAAGTTCTCGCGGATGTAGAACGGATACAACCGGCCCACCTGTTTGAGATAGGACAGGAACGAGTACGGAGAGGTGGGGTCGGCCAGCGTGACCAGATCGGCCAGGAAGGGCACCTGGATGGTCGCGTCGTCGAACATGAGTCCGTGGTGCCACGCGAAGCCCTCGCGGGAGTCGAGGAAGACGGCGTCGATCTCCAGCGGTTCGGCGAGGCACGCCAGCCCGAGGTTGAACGGACCGATGCCCACCCCCAGCAGGTCGTGGATCTTCCCGCTCATGACATCACCCCCGCGGTGGTGGCCTGGCGCATCCCCTCGGCCAGGTACCGGGCGGCCTCGCGGACGTCGGCGAGCACGGCCGCCACGTCCCGGTCGGACAGCTCCGGGTCCAGGATCGTGAGTTTGAGGCACGGTCTGCCGTCCACCACCGTCGCCGCGACCACCGACCGTCCCTCGGCGAACAGCGCGTCCCTGACGGGACGGACCAGGGCGTCGGACTCGTCGGGGTCACACCCCTCGGGCCGGGGGCGGAAGAGGACGGTCGACAGTGCCGGCCTTCGAACCAGCTCGAGGTCGGGCTCGGAGTCGATGGTCCAACCGATCCGCCGGGCCACGTCGATCGCGTCGTCGAGCATGCGGCCGATCCCGTCGGCGCCGAGTACGCGCAGCGTCATCCAGAGCTTCAAGGCGTCGAAGCGGCGGGTGGTCTGCAGGGACTTGTCCACGGCGTGATCGTCACCGTCCGCGGGGTTGAGGTAGTCGGCGCTGACGGTGGAGTGGCGGAAGCCGGAGCCGTCCCGCAGGAGAAGAGCGGATGCGGCCACCGGCAGGAAGAAGGTCTTGTGGAAGTCGACGGTCACCGAGTCGGCCAGCCCGATCCCGTCGAGGAGATCGCGGCGGGTGGGGGAGACCAGCAACCCGCCGCCGTAGGCGGCGTCCACGTGCAACCAGACGTCGTGACGGCGACAGACCAGTCCGATCTCACGCAACGGGTCGATCGCGCCGTGGTCGGTGGTGCCGGCCAGGGCGACGACGGCCGCGACCTCGTCACCGGCGTCCGCCACGGATGCCAGGGCGCGGTCGAGGGTGGCGGGGTCCATGCGGTCGCCGTCCCCGGGGAGGACGATCACCGCGTCCGGCGCCAGGCCGAGTAGACGCGCGGCCTTGACCACGCTGAGATGGGCGTGCTCGCCGGTGACGATCCGCAGTCGGGACAGACGGGCGCAACGGTCCGCGGGCGTGGTCCCCCCGGGGCCGGGGCGGGAGAGTCGATCCTCGCGAGCGGTGAACAGCCCCTGGAGGTTGGACTGCGATCCGCCGGTGGTGAAGACGCCGTCCGGCGTGACCCGATCCGGCCTGTCGAACTCGATCAGGTCGGCGACCCAGTCGACGAGTCTCTGCTCGATCAGGCACGCCGAGGTGCCCTGGTCCCACGTCTCCACCGCGGTGTTGACGGAGGTGGCGAGCGTCTCGGCGGCCAGCGCGGGGATCGTGACCGGACAGTTGAGGTGCGAGAGGTAGCGGGGGTGGTGGTACCCCACGGCGTGGTCGAGGTAGAGCGCACGCACCTCCACCAGGGCCTTGTCGAGCGTCCCCAGCGGGGTCGACAGATCCACCGCCGCGGTCTGTGACGCGAGATGCGCGGGCGCTGCGGACGAGCGCGGGGTGGTACGACCGTCGAGGTATCGACCGACCTCGGCGGTCGCCGCGGCCAGGGCGGCGGCGTGGTCCTTCCTGCTCCGGTGGCTCAACAGGTGTTCGTTCACGGGTGCTCCGAACTGATCGGGGACGTAGGTACCGGCGAACGTTATGAGGGTAGGCTTGCCTTATCAACACTAGGGCGAAATGAACCATGTTGTGCCCCAGGCGAAGTGGGAATGTGGGAGTACGGTCTTGCGTTTCGGCGCATCGTCGCTCTACTGTTGCCCCGATAAGGTAAGCCAAGCCTAAGCGGCTTTGATCCCATCGGAGACCCCATGAGTCCACTCACCGTCCGATCCCGTGTCCGTGCGGTCGACGCCCCCGATCGCGCACGGGTCGTGCTGCTCCTGGCCGCGCTCCTCGCGACACTGGCGGTGTTGGCCGGGTGCACGACGGGCTCGGTGGGTGGATCGCAGGACCCGGCCACGGCGACCGACGTCGAGCGCGACGGGGAGTTCCCCCGCACCATCACCCACGCGTACGGGCAGACGGAGATCACCGAACCGCCCCAGCGGGTGGCCACGATCTCCTGGGTCAACGCGGATGTCTCGCTGGCGCTGGGAGTGGTTCCGGTGGGCATGCCGCGGAACTCGTTCGGCGGCAACGCCGGTGGATCCACCGACTGGTTCGACGCCGAACTGGAGTCGGTGGGCGGCGAGATGCCGGAGTTGTACTCGGAGACGGACGGCATCAACACCGAGGCCATCGCCGCGCTCCAACCCGACGTCATCCTGGGTGCCTACTCCGGGATGACCGCCGAGGAGTACGAGACCCTGTCCACGATCGCCCCCACCATCGCGATGCCCGAGGGCGACGTGGCCTTCGGTACGCCCTGGCAGGACTCGACCCGCCTCATCGGCGAGGCGCTCGGCCGCTCGGAGCGGGCGGAGGAGCTCATCGACGAGGTGGAGGACCGGATCGCCCAGGTCGCCGACGATCACCCGGGCGTCCGGGGGACGACCTTCATCTACGGCACGGTGGATCCCGACGCGGCCGAGAAGATCTACGCGTTCACCGACGTGGACAACCGACCGCGATTCCTCGAGCAGCTGGGGATGGTGCAGGCCCCCGTCGTCTCCGAGGCCTCGACCGGCGCCGCCGACCAGTTCGCCGTCACCTGGTCACCCGAGCGGGCCGACGAGCTCGTCTCGGACATCCTGGTCACCTACGCGGCGTCGCCCGACGTGCGCGCCGCGATCGAGGCGGACCCGCTGCTGGGTCGCATCCCCGCGGTCGAGGCGGGCCGGATGGTGGTGCAGACCGACGAGCAGCAGGTGCTGTCCATCTCGGCGGCGTCGCCGCTCAGCCTGCCCTGGGCGCTCGACAACGTGGTCCCGGACATCATCGTCGCCGCGGAGCAGAACTGACCGATGCAGGTGACCGCGACGAGCCGGAGCGACCCCGCACCCGCGGGGCCGCCGGCGGCCCCGGTGCGGACCTCCGCACCGGGGCGCCACCG
>NZ_JAALEB010000004.1:0-3381 GCF_014145165.1 Dietzia sp. Cai40
GGGCACCCCCGATCTGATCGTCCTGGTCTCGGGTGCGGAGTCCGCCGCAGTGGCCCGTGAGGGCGAGGCGGTGGCGTCCTTCCTGTCGGGTGCCGGGGGAGTGGGTCGCGTGACCGTGTCGCCGGCGCCGGGGGACGGGCCCACGGTGGTGAGCGCGGTGCTGTCCGGCGACGACGCCGAGTCCAGACGCACGCTGGACGAGCTCCGTGAGGCCCTGCCCCCGCCCGGCGAGGGCGTCGAGAGGCAGCTGACCGGCCGGGCCGAGGTGCTGCGTGAGGACGACCTCATCGCCCGGGAGGATCTCACCCGCGCCGAGCTCATCGCCGTCCCGGTCACCCTCGTCCTGCTCGTGCTGTTCTTCGGCTCCGTGGTGGCCGCCGCGGTCCCGGTCGCGATCGGCGTGCTCGCCATGCTCTCGTCGTTCGTCGTCCTGTCCGGCCTGGTGCACGTGATCGACGTGTCCGTGTTCGCCCTCAACCTGGTGATCGGCCTGGCGCTGGGGCTCTCGATCGACTACAGCCTCCTCGTGGTGACCCGGTTCCGCGAGGAACTGGCGAACGGCGCGGACCCACCTGAGGCCGTCGCCCGCACGATGCGCCGGTGCCGGAGGACGATCGTCATCTCGGCGGTGACCGTCGGCCTGTGTCTGGCCGCGCTCACGGCGGTGGACACGCCCTACCTGAGATCCATGGCGATGACCGGTGTCGCGGTCGTGGTGCTGGTCGCCACCCTCACCCTGGTGGTCCTGCCCCCGGTCCTGCGGGTCCTCGGTCGGCGGATCGACGCGTGGTCCGTGCGACGGGTCGACCCGACCCGCCCCGGCCGTTCGGTGACGGCGATGCTCGGGGTGTCGCGCCGGCACCCGGTGGCGGTGGCGCTGGGGGTGTCGGCGCTCCTGTTGATCCTGCTGACGCCCGCGTTCGGCCTCCGGCTGGGCACTCTCGACGACAGGGTCCTGCCGAAGGACGCCCCGTCCAGGGTGGCCGCGGAGCGACTGCGCGACGAGCGTCCGGACCTCGGATCCGATCCCCTGGTGATCCTCGCGGACGGGGTCGATCCCGGGGTGTTGGCGGAGCGGGTGTCGCGTATCGACGGAGTGGCGGCGACGCGGGGACCGGATGAGACCCTGTCCGACGGGCTCGTGGTGGGTCCCGGTGACCCCGACCTGAGGCGGGGCTCCGTCGCGGCGGTGGAGGTGGTGACGGCCCCGGGTCTGACGCAACCGGAGCAACAGGACCTCGCCGAGCGTGTCCGCGAGGTGGTGGCACCCGCGCCGGTGGCGGGAACCTACTCCGACGACGTCGACACCCGCCAGGCGATCAGTGACCGGGCGCTCCCGGTCGCCCTGCTCGTCATGGCGGTGGTCCTGCCCCTGGTCTTCCTGCTGACCGGTGGCGTGCTGGTCACCCTCAAGACGCTGGTCATGGCGGCGCTGAGCCTCACCGCGACCTTCGGCGCGATGGTCCTGGTCTTCCAGGAGGGGTATCTCGCCGACCTGGTGGGCGTGACGGCCACGGGGGTGGTGGACAGTTCCTCGCCCCTACTGATGGCGTGCCTGGCCTTCGGACTGTCGATGGACTACCAGTTGTTCCTGCTCTCCCGGGTCCGCGAGGAGTACGACCGCCACGGCGACACCACCCGGGCCGTGGTCGACGGGGTCTCCCGCACCGCCCCGTGGTGGGGGCGGCGGCGGTGCTCGTGGCGGTGGTGTTCCTCGCCATCGGTACCTCGGGGATCAGCGTGGTCCGGCTGCTCGGGCTCGGATTGGCGCTCGCCGTGCTGGTGGACGCGTTCGTCATCAGGCTGCTGCTCGTCCCGAGTGCGATGCTCCTGCTCGGCGAGGCCAACTGGTGGGCTCCACGGCCGCTACGGGCCGTGTTCGACCGCCTGCGGATCCGGGAGGGTTCGTCGTAGGTTCGGGTCATGATCCTGGACGACCTCCGTGCCCGCCTCGACACCGCCTCCGTGCTCACGGACGCGGACGTGCTCGAGGGATACCGCCAGGACTGGGCCAAGGCCCCGGCCCCGGGGATGCCGCTCGCCGTGGTGCGCGCGCGGTCGACCGGGGACGTGCAGGAGGTCATGCGCTGGGCGAGTGCGCACGGCGTGCCGGTGGTCCCGCGGGGGGCCGGTTCGGGGCTGTCCGGGGGAGCGACGGCGGTCGAGGGCGGGATCGTGCTGTCCACCGAGCTCATGCGCGACATCGACGTCGACCCGGTCACCCGCACCGCGACAGTCCAGCCGGGTCTGCTCAACGTCGAGGTCAAGCGGGCCGTCGCCGAGCACGGACTCTGGTATCCGCCGGACCCCTCGTCGTACGAGATCTGCTCGATCGGCGGCAACATCGCCACCAACGCCGGCGGTCTGTGCTGCGTGAAGTACGGGGTGACGACCGACTACGTCCTCGGGATGACGGTGGTGTTGGCCGACGGCACCGCGGTGCGACTGGGCGGCGCGCGGCTCAAGGACACCGCCGGGTTGAGCCTGACCAAGCTCTTCGTGGGGAGCGAGGGCACGTTGGGGGTGGTCACCGAGATCATCGTGCGGCTCATCCCCGAACAGCCGCCCCGTTCCACCGTGGTGGGGATCTTCCCGGACGTGGTGGCGTGCAGCGACGCCGTCCTGGCCGTCACCCGCCGGATCCGCCCGGCGATGCTCGAGTTCATGGACAACGTCTCGATCCGGGCCGTCGAGGCGGACCTGAGGATGGGCCTGGACACCTCGGCCGGTGCGATGCTGCTGGCCCAGTCCGACCTCACCGGACCCGACCGCGCGGCCGAGACGGAGTTCATGGCCGAGGCGTTCCGCACCCACGGCGCGAGCGAGGTGTTCGCGACCGACGATCCCGAGGAGGGGGAGCAGTTCACGGTCGCGCGTCGGGCCGCGTTCACCAGCCTGGGCAAGACCGGGACGCTGCTCCTCGAGGACGTCGGCGTGCCGTTGCCCGCGCTTCCCGAGCTGGTCGCCGGGATCGAGGAGATCTCGGCCCGGCGTGATGTGCCGATCGCCCTGGTCGCCCACGCCGGTGACGGCAACACGCACCCGATCATCGTGCTGGCCGACGACGACCCGGACCGCGCCCACCGGGCCCAGGCGGCGTTCGGTGAGGTGATGGACCTGGCGATCGGGATGGGCGGGACGATCACCGGCGAACACGGCGTGGGACGACTCAAGGCGCCGTGGCTGCCCGCCCAGCTGGGCGAGGACGTGATGGAGTTGAACCGCCGCATCAAGACGGCGCTGGACCCGCAGGGGATCCTCAACCCGGGGACGATGTTCTGACGTCACCGGGGCGGCGGTCCGCTCGCGGGGCTACTGCGCGACCTCGTCGTCGTCGACGTTGTTGTGGTCGCCGCCGCCGCCGCCGCCGCCGCCGCCGCC
>NZ_JAALEB010000499.1:0-620 GCF_014145165.1 Dietzia sp. Cai40
ATATTGCACCCCCCGACCGGGGAAGGCGCTCCGTGCCGCGCCAGTCCGCTCTCCTGACGAGCAGCAGAAGGGGTTTGCAGACGACCAACGCGAACCACCATGCAGGGCCGCGAGCGTCCGTGGGTGCGCGTCGCACGTCTGCGGACTGATGCGAGTCACGGGCGCCCGGAACCAAAAGTCTCATCCCGGGCCCTGCCGTCGACCTCCAAACCATCGTTGTTCACCTCGGGGGGCAGGCGTTTGATGATGACCACGAGCAGTGGTCAGTCTGCTTGGTCACACCGCCACCTCCGGCGGCAGGGGGGGTCGTGTCGACGGCGGCCCCTTGGCCGAGCATGCGGTTGGTGGTCATGAAGTCCCTTGGGCGGTTGACGCAGCCAGCGGCGACCAGCTCGCCCTGCCTGAGGTAGTAGCGGGTGCGGTTTCGGTCACTAGTGGGCCAGGTCTTCGAGAAGGAGGTCGCTTGTAGGGCAGCATCGGCTCGTCACCGGCCCACGATGTCACCGGACCAACCCTCCTGGCGGAGACGGGTGGCAGGCTGCGCGCCGGCATGGCTGGCGCCGTCTACCACCGCGCGCCGAGCTCATCCGGTTCCCTTGGGGGTGAGCTCGACCATCAGC
>NZ_JAALEB010000500.1:0-1343 GCF_014145165.1 Dietzia sp. Cai40
CCAGGATCCGCGCGCCGGGCAGCCTGTCGGCCCGCGTCCCGGCGAGGCGGGACAGCAGCGTCCCGGCGACGAACCCCAGTCCGGGGAGCACCGCACCGAGCGGCGGTGTGTCGCGGAAGACAGGGACGACCTGGGCGAGCGGCCGGACGAGGTGGGGGGCGGTGCGGTCGAGCATGATCCCGCGTTCGACGGCCGAGCGGCGGGCGATGCCGACGTTGCCGGTGGCCAGGTACCGCAGGCCGCCGTGGGCGAGCTTGGACGACCATCGGCTGGTGCCGAACGCCAGGTCGTGCGCCTCGAGGAGCACGGTCTCGAGCCCGCGGGAGGCGGCGTCGAGGGCGATCCCGGCGCCGGTGATGCCCCCTCCGATCACCACCAGATCCACGGGGGTGTCGCGGTCACGCAGTTCGGCGAGCTCACGAGCCCGACGGGCGGCGGACAGTGCGGTGGTGTGGGCGGGCGTGGTGTGGGCGGGCGCGGTGTGGACGGGCGTGGTGTGCACGCGATCGCTCTGACCGGTCATAGGCCGAGGTACCCCCTGATGAGTAGGTTCAGTTCGGTCCGCCAGGTGGACGGGTCGAGCGGCGGGTCGGCGAGTGGGGCCGACAGGACCAGCCCCTGGACGGCGAGGAAGAGCATCGTCGCGGTCCTGTCGGCGTCGCGCCCGGCCAGCCTGGGGTCGCTCGCCACCGCCTGCGCGAGCAGTCCGCGGAGGACGTCGATGAGCCGGCGCTGCGAGGTGCCGAGCCGGTGGAAGACGTACTCGGAGAGCATCTCGGACTCGTGCCTGCGGAACGCGTCCAGCAGCGGGTCCGTCCGCACCTCGTCCGCGAACGTGCACAGCAACCAAACGAGCTCGTCCGCGTCGCCGGGTGCCGAGTCGGGGAGTGCTGAGCCGGGCAGAGCCGAGCCGGGGAGCGCGGGATCCACCCGCTCGACGACCGCGGTGAGCTCGCGGGTGAGCAGGTCGGCGAAGAGGGCGGTGATGTCCGGCCAGTGGCGGTAGAGGGTTGTCCGTCCCACCCCGGAGCGACGGGCGACCTCGACCATCGTGGTCCGCGTGGCACCGATCTCGAGGATCGAGTCGCGGGCGGCCGTGAGCGCGCGGTCGCGGGTGGCGGCGGTGCGGTCGGTCGACAGTGCCGGGGCGGACGAGGTCACCGGAGCTCCTGACTGGCGCGCGGCGCCCTTGGCGATCGTCCGGGGGTCGGGTACCCGTCAGTGCGGAGATCGTGGAAAACGGAACAGATTGAGGTTTACTGTTCCAGTATGAGCGACATGACTTCCTCTGACAACCTTCCGTTGCCGCCCATGGCCCTGTCCCGGTGGGGCACCGAGGCCGA
>NZ_JAALEB010000501.1:0-7978 GCF_014145165.1 Dietzia sp. Cai40
TGAACCGGTATCCTCCAATGGTTGCCGGGCATGCGCTGCACCGCGACCGGGCCGTGGACACCCGGCCCCGCGACCAGAGACGCTCACCAGGCCCCGAGCGCGGGAGAAACGGACATCGACGTGATCACCCTTGCCCAGGCGCCGCCGATCGAACCCTCGGCCGAGTACAGCGGATTCATCGGATGGGTCCTGAATCTCATGGAGACACTGGGCGAGCTCGGCGTGGGACTGGCGATCCTGCTCGAGACGTTCCTGCCACCGATCCCGTCCGAGGCGGTCCTGCCCGGGGCGGGGTTCCTCGCCTACGAGGGGCGGATGAGCTTCTCCCTCGCCTGGGCCGCGGCCACGGCGGGCGCGCTGCTCGGCGCCTGGATCTGGTACGCCGTCGGGGCCGCGCTCGGACGCGATCGCACGAGGCGCCTGGTGGGCAGGATCCCGCTGCTCGACTACGAGGACTTCGACAAATCGGAAGCCTTCTTCCAGCGGTGGGGCGGAGTGGCCGTGCTGCTGGGGCGCTGCGTCCCCCTGGTGCGCTCGTTCGTCTCGATACCCGCCGGGATCAGCCGAATGCCCGTCCTGCACTTCTCCGCCTACACCCTCATCGGATCCGGGGTGTGGAACGCGATCTGGATTGGCGCGGGGTTCGTGTTTGGCCCGGCGATCAAGCCCGTTCTGGAGCGGTGGAGTGGGGTGCTGTCCAACGCGGTGTTGGCGATCATCGCGATCCTGTTTGTCTGGTTTGTGGCCAAGCGCGTGCTGCGGCTGAGGGAGCGGCAACGCGCCGAGAGCGTGCAGTGAGCGCCGGTGTTCTCCCGCCCACTCGTCGAGTGGTCGAATGTGACGGATTCGCCAACACCCGACCTGGGAGAACGCGATCAAGAGTGACCCTGCGATGGCTTTGTCGTCGTCGTTCGTTTCGTGCAGCCCCGGTTGGGACGCGCATGGGCCGGTCACACTGGCACGCCTGATCAAGCGGAGGCATTCTGGACGTCATGCCAGCCGACTCCAGCCAGCCCGCGTCCAGCTCCGCCACCGCGCCCAGCGCCACCACCGACCGCGCGTCCGATGGAAAGGTCGGGCTGCGCGTCTTTGTCGAACCCCAGCAGGGTGCCACCTACGCTGATCAGCTCGCGGTCGCCCGCGCGGCAGAGGAGCTGGGCTACGAGGCGTTCTTCCGCTCGGACCACTACCTCAAGATGGGCGACGTCAGCGGCCTGCCCGGACCCACCGACGCCTGGCTCACCCTGGCCGGCCTGGCCCGGGAGACCAGCACCATCCGGCTCGGCACCCTGCTGACCTCGGTGACGTTCCGGCACCTCGGCCCGCTGGCGATCTCCCTCGCGCAGGTCGACCAGATGTCCGGGGGACGCCTGGACATCGGCCTGGGCGCCGGGTGGTACGACGACGAACACACCGCGTACGGGATCCCCTTCCCGCCCATCGGCGAGCGGTTCGACATGCTCGAGGACACCCTCGGCGCACTGGAGACCCTGTGGTCGACGCCCGAGGGCGAGACGGTCACCGTGCGCGGCAAGCGAATCGATCTAGTGGACTCTCCCGGCCTGCCCAAGCCGCTGCAGCAGCGACCGCCGGTCATCGTCGGGGGCTTCGGCAAGCGTCGCACCCCCGCACTGGCCGCCCGGTTCGCCGACGAGTTCAACGTGCCCTTTGCCGACGTCGACACCGTGGCCACCCAGTACCGCCGCGTCGACGAGGCGTGCGCCGAGCGCGGCCGGGCGCCGGGGGAGATCGTGCGCTCAGCGGCCCTGGTCCTGTGCTGCGGCCGCGACGAGGCGGAGCTCGCCCGCCGGGCCGGCGCCATCGGCCGGGATCCGGAGGAACTGCGGGCCAACGGCGCGGCCGGAACCCCGGATCAGGTGGTCGACACCATCGGCCGGTACTCGGCGATCGGTGCCCGGCGCATTTACCTGCAGGTTCTGGACATGTCCGATCTCGATCACCTGGAGCTCGTGGCCTCGGAGGTCGCGCGGCAGGTGTAGAGGGGTGAAACGTCCCCGGTGTGCCATTTCTCGTTCGCGTCACCTTCGACAGCACTCCGTGAGGTAATGAACCGCGGAGGCAGGACAGTGAACTCCGTTGCGCCGATCGGCGTCGGGGCCGGCGGTTCTCCACGTCGCCGGCGCATCTCGAGTAAGGACACCGCTGATGCTGTTCACGAGGTTGAAGAGCAGTCCCGCCGTCCTCTCGATCATCGCCATCCAGATAGTCGTGTACGTCGCCCAGCTGGTGAGCCCCGACATCGCGGAGCGGCTCGCCCTTCCGGGAAGCGCTGAGGGGTTGGGTGAACGGCCATGGAGTCCGCTGACCGTGATATTCGTCCACGACCTCCTCGTACACGTCGTGTTGATGGTGGTGATGCTGGCGGCGTTCGGGCCACTGCTGGAGAAGTCCGCACGCGCTGTGGATGTGGTGGCGGTCTATCTGCTGGCCGGGGTGGCGGGCTCACTGGGTGTTGTGGCCGCGACCGCTGCGGTCCCGACGTGGGCGGAGGACGGGACCATCGTCGGGTCCTCGGCGGCGGTATTCGGCGTGACCGCGGCGGTGCTGGCGATGCGCCCGTCGTCACGGATCTTCGGAGGCACGACTACTCAATGGTTGGCCATCCTGGTTGCGATCAACATCGTGTTCCTGTTCTCGCTGCCCCTCGGTTCGGTGGGGCACCTGGTCGGAATCGCTGTCGGGTGGGTGTACGGACGATGGCTCAGGTCCCGGCCCGGGCCCGCCGGCGGTCCAGTGCCCGCATGACCTGGGACGCGCTCGCCCCGTGGAGCACCAGTGAGGCGATGATGATCAGCGACACCGCCGGCCACAGCGACCAGCCGTCCTCCTTGGGGAAGGAGCCCATCGCGTAGCAGAGATAGAACAGCGAGCCCACGCCCCGGACGCCGAACACCGAGACCACCATCCGCTCGTCGCGGCGGAGTTTGCGGTCCCCCAGGAGCGCGACCCAGGCGGTGAGCGGCCGGATCACCAGCAGGACGCCGGCCGCCACCGCCACGTGCGTCCAGTGCAGGCGGGGGAGCGCGTCGGAGATGAACGAGGCGCCGATCACCAGCAGGACCAGCAGGGTGAGCAGGTGCTCGGTGTACTCCACGAACTCGTGGAAGTGCTCGTGGCGCTCGTCGTCACGCTCGGACGCGCGGACCCCGAGCGCCGCGCAGAACACGGCGAGGAAGCCCCACCCGCCCAGCAACTCGCCGACCCCGTAGGCCAATAGAAGCGTGGCCACGGCGGCGGGCTCGGCGAATCCCACGAGCCGGTGGTCGCCCACCCGCACGCGGTAGGCCGCGGCCCCGATGAGCCGACCGAGAAGGTAGCCCACCACCGCGCCGATGACCGTCTTGCCCACCAGGTCCCACGCCACCCAGCCCAGGAGCCACTCGCCGGGATCCCCCTTGGTCGCCAGATAGATGGCGAGGTACACGAACGGGAACGCGAGGGCGTCGTTGAGCCCGGCCTCGGAGGTGAGGGCGAAGCGGGCCTCGTCGTGCTCGTCGTCGACCTCCTCCCCGGAGCTCGGACCCTCCACCTGCACGTCGGAGGCCAGGACCGGGTCGGTCGGGGCGAGCACCGCCCCGAGCAGCACGGCGACCGCGGGGGTCAGCCCCAGTACCCACCACCCCAGCACCGCGACTCCTGCGATGGACAGGGGCATGCCGATCGCCAGCAGTCGCCACGTGGTGGTCCATCCGCGCAGGCTGAGCGGCCGGTCCAGTGCCAGGCCCACTCCGAAGAGCGCCACGATCACGGTGATCTCGGCCATCCGCTCAGCCAGCTCCGCGTGCTCGATCACGTCCACGAGCTGCGACTCGTTGGGCATCAGCCAGCCGATGACCATGCCCACGCCCACCACCACGATCGGTGCGGACAGCACCCGCTCGCGGAGCAGGCGCGGAAGGAACGACCCGATGAGCAGGGCCGCGCCGATGACCGCGAACATCAGGTCGGTATTGGGCACGCAGTGAGTCTGGTCGCCTCCGGGGCCCCTGCACCACCGCTGGGGTCAGCGCCCGGCGTTCATTATCTGCGGCACCCGGCTGCATACCCCCGCACCCCCGCGGCCTTCCTCGCCACCCCCCGCGACTCTGCTTGCGAAACGAACGACGACGGGCCGGACTCCTTGGTGGGAATCCGGCCCGTCGGTGGCCGTGCTGGAGGGGTCGTGCAGGAGGGGTCAGCCAGGTGCGATCACGCCGTGGCGGACCGGGCTGCGCCCTTCTCGCTGGCGTCGTCGGAGGTGGACAGCGAGCCGGCGGCGTTCTCCAGGTGGGCGCGGACGAACCACTGGAACTTCTCGAGCTCGGCGGTCTGGCCGATGAGGATGTCCTCGGTCACCGGGTCCACCTCGCCGGCCACGGCGATGGCCTTGCGGTGGTCGCCGATCATCCCGTCGTACACCTTGTCCAGGGCACCGAGGTGCGCCTGCGCGGTGTCGCGGCCCAGCGAGTAGTCGTCCCACGACCGGTGGTCGGCGTTGGCGCCCATCGTGCCCACCGGCGAGCCGCCGAGGGTGGCGATGCGCTCGGCCAGCACGTCGGCGTAGCCGCGGACCAGCTCGACCTGCGGATCGAGCATCTCGTGGACCGAGATGAAGTTGGGGCCCACCACATTCCAGTGCACGTGCTTGAGGGTTAGGTGCAGGTCGTTGCACGCCGTGAGTCGCTTCTGCAGCGTGTCCGCGAGGGTGGCGGAGTCAGCATTGGACAATCCGGGAACAGTGAATTCAGGCATGCTTCGAACCTAGCGCCGCCGGCAGGACCGTGCGACCGCTCGACCCGCCGTGCAGGTCAGTGCCTATGGGCCCGGTCGCCGACCCGTACCGTCCCGTGCAGGAACTCACCGAGCCCGCCGGCATTCACCGGAACTTGCCGGGACTTATCGAACCCGCCTGCGCACCCCGCCGTAGATCACCTGGTGGGTGATGAGCCGTTGGAGCACCACGTCGGAGGCGGGGGCGGGGACGCGGACACCCCGGCCGGGCGGGGTAAAGACGATGAGTCCGTCGCGCAGCGGGCCGAGCACCGATCCCCAGCGGCGCCTCGGGGGCCGGTAGTCGCGCAGCGGGCCGCCCTGAAGGTGCGCACGGATGTTGCGTGCGACCAGGAGGTGTCCGCGGTTGCGGGCGGAGGTGCGCAGCGGGTCGGTGGCCGCCACATCGCCGACCGCAAAGACGTCGCTGTGCCCGGCCACTCGCAGCGTCGGCTCCACGCGGACGAACCCCCGGTCGTCGAGCATCTCCGCGGGCAGCCAACCCGTGTTGGGCGTGACGCGGCCGATCGCCCAGATCACTACATCTGCTGTGGTCGGTGCCTGACCCGTCGTCCAGCTCACGGGGGCGCTGGTGAGGTGCTCGTCGTCGTCGTCGTCGTTCTTGTTGTGGTTCGCAGCGTCGCCGCCGTCTCCACCAGCGACGTCCCCCGCCGGCAGCTCCGCGCGGTGACCGGGATGCAGGCCCACGCCGAGGCTTTCCAGTCGTGAGCGCACCCTGTCCCAGACGAGGTCGTGGTGATGAGGCAGTGCGCGGTCGCCGGGGAAGTAGAGATCTACGTTTTTGTCCGGCCAGCGTTCGGCCACCTGCGCCGCCGAGCTCAGGGCCGCCGCGCCGCCGCCGATGATCGCCACCGTCCCCGATGCCGCGATGCGCTGGTGGGGGAGGAGGATGTCGGCGTCGACGCCGCGGGCGTCCTGGAGCGTGGGGTGGCGCCAGAATCCGTTGGTCACCCCGGTGGCGACGACGACGACGTCGTACGGTTCCTCGGCGACCGTTCCGTCCGCGAGCCTCACGCGCACGATTCGCTTCTCGGTGTCGAGGGCGGTCGCGCTGCCGTGCACGATCCGGACGGGGTCGAGGCCCCGGAACCGGCTGTAGGCGATGCGGTAGTCGCGCGTCCACGCCTCCGGCCGGGCCAGCCGCAGGCCCAGTTCCTGGCCGCTGACGAACTCCGGCTTGGCGGTGATGCCCACGACGTCGCCGTGGGTGCGCAGCGCGATCGCGGTGAGGACCCCGGTGTCCCCGAGGCCGACCACCACGATCCGGGGGCGGCTCACGCGGAGGTCGTGGTCCGGCTCTTCTCCTGCGGGCGCTTCTTGGGCGGGCGGGGGATGAACAGCGACACCCGCTCCACCACGCGCGCGTACTCGGGCCGCCGCTCCAAGCTCCGCTGCTCCATCATCGGGATGCTCACGCCGAGGAACATCGCCACCATGGCGAAGGTGCCCACGAACACCCACCACGCGCCGGGCCAGGCCGCGAGGCCGAACAGGCCCATGGAGAACCAGATCCCGCATTCACCGAAGTAGTTGGGGTGGCGGGACCACGACCACACGCCGGTGTCCATGACCTGCCCGGGCGTCCGGGTGGCGACGAAGCGGTGCATCTGAAGGTCGGCGATCGTCTCCAGGGCTAGCGCGGCCAGGCCGACGCCGAACGCCACGAAGTCCAGCCAGCCGAGCGGCTCACCGGCCCGCGTCGCCACCACGTAGACGGGGATGAGTCCGGCGAAGACCTGCAGGGTCGGGAAGACGTGGATGCCCATGAGGTCGGCCACGAACTCGAAGCGCCCGGCCCGCTCGCGGACCATCGGGTAACGCCAGTCCTCGTGGTGCATGCCGGGGAAGGTGCGGATCCAGTTGGCGGTCAGGCGCACCGCCCAGGCCAACAGCACGATCATCATGAGCCACCAGCGGACGTCGTTCACCCCCGCGTCGGCGGCGATCCACCAGTAGAACGCCAGCAGCGGTGGGATGACCGACCAGAAGGCGTCGTAGAAGGTGGAGTTCCCGTAGAAGCGGCTGAACGCGAAGATCACCACGGTCGCGATGAGGTCGGCGATCAGGCCGTCGAGCCACAGCTGGCCGCTGTCCAGCCCCCACAGCAGCCACGCCAACCCGGCGCCGATGGCGATGATGTAAGCGATCCCGATCCGCAGGAGTGACGCACCTTGACTCATGTCAGGCAGGGTAACGACCGTTCTGCGCGCGGACCTGCGGAACGGTGAGATGCGGTGGGGCGGTGCCGTGGTGTGGCCGTGAGCGCCACCTGCTGGGCGAGGCCGCGTCCGCCCACCCCGGGTGACCGGGGGAGGGCCCGCGCTGGGTGTGCCCACTCGTAGACTGGTCGCATGTGACGGATTCCGGGAAAACCCACCTGGGGAAACGTGATCAGGTGTGACCCCGCGGCGGGTGGTGCCCGGTGGCGGTGACGTGGCGGGCGGCGTTCACCGACGCGCCGACTACGGCCGTGTGGTCAGCCCAGGCCGAACAGCCTTCCTGCAAGTCCCAGCGCCATGAGCAGGACGATCAGCACGATGATCCCCAACAGCACGTAGATCCCGATGCGGGACCCGGACTTGGTCGGGCTCTGCCCGGTGCGTGCGCTGTCCGAGGCCAGGGACGTGGAATCCGAGTCCGGCGTCTGCGGTCCCGTGGGCGAGCCGCCGGCGTCGAGGTCGGGGGACTCGCTGGGATCCGGGTCTGGTGGGAGGGAGTTGGCCATGCCCCACTTTTGCACGAGCGTCGCTCGACGTGCCCGCGGGTATGCCGGCGCGGGTAGGGCCGGCGGGGACTTGAGTAACGGTTGTGCTGCCGCCGGAGGGGCAGGTCGGAGGCGGTCGCGCTGGGGTTCCAGACCGTCCCCGACTTTCGCTCGCCGACCTGGCCCGACGGTCCGGTTCCGCCGCAACTGCATCCGGACTTCTATGTGGATCGCCTACTTCGAGCCGGCCGGGGGCAGGGGGCGCGGCCGGCCGCGAGGTTAGGCCGATGCGCCTCGTGGTGGCGTCCCCGCGCCGGCGCATGAATCTGTCCCATCACACGCTCGTGCGGCGAGTGGTCAGAGCCGTCGGATTTCGTCTCGCTGGACCACCTGAACTTGAGCTGGGAAAACGTGAGCGGGATCGACCCCTCGGCGGGTGCGGCGGATCGGGCGGCTGCGCCCGGCGCCGAACCGCCGCCCGCC
>NZ_JAALEB010000502.1:0-1369 GCF_014145165.1 Dietzia sp. Cai40
GCGGCCCGCCTGGCGCCGTGAATGTGCCTTAAAAACCTTTAGGTTTTTAGGGCGTTGTCACAACAGTTCAGCAGACGCTGTATAGTTCAGCAAGTGCTGACTATTGCTTCTCGTGTCGATGTGATGAACCGGTTAGGGCGGGCGATGGCCGACCCGACACGGTCCCGAATACTGCTGACCTTGCTGGAGCAGCCGGCCTACCCGGCGGAGCTGGCCCGGGATCTGGAGCTGACACGGTCGAACGTGTCGAACCATCTGGCATGCCTGCGCGACTGCGGGATCGTTGTCGCAGTGCCCGAAGGTCGCCAGACCCGGTATGAGATCGCAGACCCGCACTTGGCCCGGTCGCTATCTTCCTTGGTCGAGATCACCCTCGCGGTCAACGAAAACGCCTCCTGCTTGGAGCCCGACTGCTCAGTGCCGGGTTGTCACGCCACGGAGGTGCAGGCGTGATCCTGTCCTCGGCCCTGCAGGCGATCGGCCTGTTCATTGCCACCAATATCGACGACATCATCGTCCTGTCGCTGTTTTTCGCCCGCGGAGCAGGCCAACGCGGAACCACCGCACGCATTCTGGCCGGCCAGTATCTCGGGTTCGCCGGCATCCTCGGCGTGGCTGTGCTCGTCTCCCTGGGCGCGGGAGTCTTCCTGCCCCCGCAGGCCATCCCTTACTTCGGGCTGATCCCACTGGGCTTGGGACTGTGGGCCGCGTGGCAGGCCTGGCGCGGGGACGATGATGACGACGATGCAAAGGTCGAGGGCAAGAACGTCGCCGTGTGGACCGTGGCCGGCGTAACCTTCGCCAACGGTGGAGACAACATCGGCGTTTACGTCCCCGTCTTTCTCAACGTGGGCCCGGGAGCCGTGGTCGCCTACTGCATCGTGTTCCTGGTGCTGGTGGCGGGACTGGTGGGCCTGGCAAGGTTCGTCGCCACCCGCCGACCGATCGCCGAAGTCCTGGAGCGCTGGGAACACATCCTGTTCCCGATTGTCCTGATCGGCCTAGGCGCCTTCATTCTGATCAGCGGCGGAGCATTCGGACTCTGACAAAACAGACGCAAACCCGGCCGCCCACCCGTGAGTCGCCGACTCGCTCTAACCCTTTCGGCCAGAACGCCCGATTGGTACGTCGTACGTCGCCGCCAAGAAGTAACCACAGAAGACCGCCACAAAGCGATCAAGTCCACAGTCGCCGCTGTGTCACAGGGTCTAGTTCGGCACTTATGAAACACCTTCCCGTGGGGTCTAGGATCTATTGATACAGATTCCGGACGAAAGGGTCTCCTCATGGCTGATCGAATCGGGACGTTGCTCAACCGTTCTGGTGATGGTGGCGAGGAGGTGCTCATCGTCAGCCGCGGGAGCGTGCG
>NZ_JAALEB010000503.1:0-2923 GCF_014145165.1 Dietzia sp. Cai40
CGAGAGCCCCCGGATCGCATCACGCGACCCGGGGGCTCCCGTCATACCACCCCACCCACGTGCGTGGCAGGCTGCAGGCGAGCTTGCAGGCCTGCGGACGAGGACCGGGCCCGTCTCCGGCTCGGGTGACCGGCGGACCGGAAGGAGTCGGCCTCGGGTTCGGACTGGCTGGCGTGGTCGGAGCCGCCGTGGTCTCGGATCTGGAGGATGAGAGAGGTGCCGACGGGGTGGACAAGCGACTGAATCGGCTCACCCTCGAGCGTTGGCAGGTGTGGATCTATGTCGCGGCCATCGCCGCGGGTCTCGCATCGGGGAGCGCCATCCCGGCGACGGCGTCGATGGCCGAGGTGCTGCTGTGGCCGGTTCTCGCCCTGTTGCTCTATGCCACGTTCCTCCAGGTGCCGGTGCTGCACCTAATCTCCGCCTCGCGCGACCTCCGGTTCTCCGGAGTGGTCCTGTTGGGCAACTTCGTACTCATGCCCCTGATCGTGTGGGCGATGGTGTCTCTCCTTCCCGCCGACCCCGCGATCCGTCTGGGCGTGTTGCTGGTGTTGCTCGTGCCGTGCACCGACTGGTTCATCTCCTTCACCCAGCTCGCCGGCGGGGATGTGCCCCGGGCCGTCGCGGTGACCCCCGTCAACCTTGTTCTACAGCTGCTCCTGCTTCCTCTTTATCTGCTGCTCATGGCGCGGGAGGAGGTCACAGGGTTGATCACGCTCAACGTGGTCGCGCCGGCGCTGCTGATCGTCGCCGTGCCCCTGATCGCGTCGACGCTCACGCAGTGGTGGGTCGATGCCCGCCCGGGGCGTCTTGTGGTGCGTGATCGATGGGCCTGGGCACCGGTTCCGCTGCTCGCTGGTGTCGTGTTTCTCGTCGCCACGGCTCAGGTGGATACCGTGCTCGGTGCGCTGAACGTTCTCCCGGTCGTCGTCCCGGTCTTCGTGGCGTTCCTGCTCGCGGCCGCGCTCACCGCCAAGGCTCTGGCGGTCTCGTTCTCTCTCCCGCCCCGACAGGCCCGGACACTCGCCTTCGGACTCGGGACCCGGAATTCGTTCGTCGTCCTTCCGCTGGCGCTCGCACTGCCTGAGGGGTTCGAGGTGGCGGCAGTGGTGATCGTGGCACAGACCCTGGTCGAGCTCCTCGGCATGATCGCCTTCCTCTGGCTGATTCCGGTGGTCTTCAGGACCGACCAGCGGTCCGCCGACGGGGGACTGTGAGGACCACCGTGTCGACGGGTCCCGGGGCGGCGGATGTGGCCACCGCACCTATCTGCGCTCGGCTGGTGCGAGGGCGGAGCGACGGTTGTCCACGGTGGTGCCGGCACACTCCACCGAGAGCCTGCTGCGTGTGTCACACGATGGCGTCGAGGGCGTGGGGCAGCGTCGTGACTCCGTCGGTCGCGAGGAAGTGGCCCGCTCCCGGGACGACCTGAGCCGACGTGCCGAGAAGACCGGCCAGGCGGTCTGTGAGGTCGACAGGAACATGATCGTCGTCGTCGGAACGCAAGATGGTGAGCGACCCGGCCCTCTCTCGGATCCCGGACAGGTCCACGCCGTCACCGATGAAGTCGTCCAGTTCGGGTAGCCCCGGCAACGGGTCGACGAATCCCGAGACGAGCACGAGACCGCCCACCTCCCACGGTCCCGTCAGGGAGGCGAGGTGGCGCAGAACGGTGAGGCAACCGAGGCTGTGGGCGACCACGATCGTGTCTCTCCCCGGGATACCGAGCTCTTCTGCGGCGGTAGCCGCCCACCGGTCCGGAGATGGGGACGTGGACTCCGGCAAGGCGGGTACTCGTGTGGGGACCCCCGCGTGTTCGAGCTGTTCTGCGAGCCACCCGAACCAATGGTCCGCGGGCGTCGCACCGTACCCGTGGAAGATCACGGCCTGGGTGGTTCTTACCGACGTCATGCCACCGAACGGTAGACCGTGCCGCAAGGGAGGGTGAGTACAGCCCTGGCGGCCTGGGTGTCGTTCCACTCCTCCGCACCGGCTCGCGGCCGGGGATCACCGAGGGGAGTGTCCGACCGTTGCTCGGGTTCAGTCCGAGCGCGGGGCAGTTGCTCACCTGCTCGCGTTGATGCATCAGTGTGCTGCCGGGTTCGGTGTCCGGCGGGCACCGGAGACCGGGCCGTGATGCTCGGAGGTTCTCGACGCGGAACGACGCGAGGTTCGCGGCGGTCGCCGTCGATCGACACAGCACGGTGTACCCGGCCACGACGGTGCGCGGTCGGCCGGCGACATGCCGTGGTGCCGGCTCGGTAGAAGACCCCGGCCCGGCCGGAGGCGCGGTAGAGGCGGTGACGGGTGAGACCGGTGAGCCCGCACACGGTCGCGATCCGCACGCCGAGGCCCCCGCCCTGAGTGCCCCCCACACGGTCGTGAGTCGGGACGGCCACTCACCGCACGCGACGGAGCTCTGGGAGGACGAGCCGAGCACTGGGAGGACGAGCCGACTCCGCCCTGCAGCTCGAGCCGCACTGATGACCGGATCGCGTAGGCCCCGTCCCCTCGGGTCGGGTAGGACACGTGGTGGCAGGGGCGGAAGTCGGGCGGCCGGAGGGGGAACACGGCAGGGACGCAGCGGGAAGACCCGTCTGTACGTGGCTTTGGCGATCTGCCGGCATGGGCCTGCAGGGGCGCCCTGGGAGGCGTTGACCAGCCGATTTGGTGTTCCGTTGGGGCGCGTGTAACTTTATCGGAGCCGCCAGGGAGCGGGGGTCGAGCCGAGAGGTTCGAGTCCTGGTTTCGGGCGGTGGCTTCGCGAAGGGGCGCCGAACGATCGGGTTGACCGATCGACTTCGGTCCGCTAGAGTAGGCGAGCTGCCTCCGATGGAGAGCGGCAACTTCCCCCTAAGGTATGTGGCGATAGTGCCACATGGCGACGGTGTGGTGGTGTTGTTTGAGAACTCAACAGTGTGTT
>NZ_JAALEB010000504.1:0-1223 GCF_014145165.1 Dietzia sp. Cai40
CGCCTCGGTCGGGGCCTCGGACGGCGGGATCCGGTCGGGGCGGCCCGAGCCGTAGCCCGCCCCGGCGAATCCGTGGGGGGCGTCGGGCCGTTGTCCGTCGTCGAGCTCGTCGTCGGACAGCACCAGCGGGGCGGCCGGTCGGCCGCCGCTCAGGACGGCCAACAGGTCGGTGCGCATGTCCCCGGCGGTGTCGTACCTGTTCTCGGGGTTCTTGGCCATCGCCTGCATGACCACGGCGTCGACGTACCGGCCGATCTCCGGGTTGATCGCGGAGGGCGGCTGCGGTGACTCGCGGACGTGCTGGTACGCCACGGCGACGGGCGATTCCCCGGTGAACGGCGGGGCTCCCGCGACCATCTCGTACAGGACGCAGCCGGCCGAGTACAGGTCCGATCGGGCGTCCACCGTCTCACCCCGGGCCTGCTCGGGGCTGAGGTACTGGGCGGTGCCGAGCACGGACGAGGTGTTGGTGAGGGTCGAGCTGGCGTCGCTGACCGCGCGCGCGATGCCGAAGTCCATGACCTTGACGGCCCCGTCGCGCGAGATCATGATGTTCGCCGGTTTGACGTCGCGGTGGATGATCCCCTTCTTGTGCGAGAAGTCCAGGGCGCCGCAGACGTCGGCCATCACCCCGAGTGCGCGTTCCACCTCCAACGGACCATCCATCTTGACGATGTCCCGGATCGTGTCGCCCTCGACCAGTTCCATGACGATGTAGGGCAACGCGCCGTCTGCGGTGCGCTCCTCGCCCGTGTCGTAGATCGCCACGATGGAGGGGTGGTTGAGCGACGCCGAATTCTGCGCCTCGCGGCGGAAGCGCTGGTAGAAGGTCTCGTCGCGGGCCAACTCGGGCCGCATGATCTTGACCGCCACGTCCCGGCCGAGGACGGTGTCGCGCCCCCGGTGGACCTCGGACATGCCACCGAATCCGAGGACCTCCCCGATCTCGTACCGACCGGCCAGCAGGTGAGGTGTGGTCATCCGCCGTCACCTCCCCTGCCGTTGTTCGCGGCCGCGTTCGGGTTCGCGTTGCCACCTGCGTTGCCACCCGCGTTGCCGCCCCCGTCGGCCTGGCCCGGCGGGACGAAGGAGTTGAACTCGGAGGTCAGCGAATCGAGCATGTCCTGCAGATCGGGCGCGGGCGGGACCACGGTCGGGGACGGCGCCGGCTGGGGCGGCGGAGTGGGTTCGGGGGCCGGGGCGGGGGCCGGCGCCTGGGTGGT
>NZ_JAALEB010000505.1:0-1003 GCF_014145165.1 Dietzia sp. Cai40
GCCCCGTGGGAGATGCCCAGGATGTCGGGGCTGGCCAGTGGGTTGCCCAGGACGCGACGGAACAGGGCTCCGGAGGCGCCGAACGCCAGCCCCGCCAGTGCGCCCAACACCGCGCGGGGAAGCTTGTCCTCCATCACCACGAAGGTCGCGCCGGGAATGGTCGCCCCTCCGAGGATGGCGAGGAAGTCGGGGATGGTCACCGTGTACCGACCCAGGAGGACGCGGACGGCCATGGCCGCCACGAGGGCGGCGACGAGCGCGAGCACAAGGAGCAGGGCTCGTCTCCGGCGACCGGCGGCGAGTGTCCGGACGAGCTCGTCCGTCTCCACCCGGTCGGCGGGTCGGTCGAGGACTGCGGTGCTCACGAGGCGCCCACCCCCCGGTTCATCCGCAGCATGGCGATCAGGAACGGCACGCCCATCGCCACCGTCATCACACCGACGGCGATCTCACCCGGCGGGGCGAGGACACGCCCCACGGTGTCGGCGAGGAGCAGGACGACGGGGCCCACGATCACGGACAACCCCAGGACCACCCTGTTGCCGACCCCGACGAGCCGGCGCAGCAGATGGGGGACGAGGAGCCCAAGGAACGCGATCGGGCCGGCCAGCGCGGTGGCGACCCCGGACAGGATCACCACTCCACCCAGGACGACCGCCCGGCCGGCCACCGGGCCGACCCCGAGCCCGCGCGCCAGGTCGTCGCCCAGCGCGAGTGCGTCGAGTGACGCGGCCCCGGCGAGGACGAGCGCGAGTCCGAGGAGGATGAACGGCACCGCGGCGGTGATCTCCGGGGCCCCGGAGCGTGCCACTGATCCCAGTCCCCAGAAGCGGAACCGGTCGAGCACACCGGGGAGGGCTATGACCAGCGACGAGGTCGCCGCGGTGCAGCCGGCCGTCACCGCGGCTCCCGCGAGCACCAGTCCGGTGCCGGAATCCGCGCCGAGTCGCCCGGCCCCCACGACCACCATTCCGGCGGTGAGCGACCCGGCGACCGCGAAGAC
>NZ_JAALEB010000506.1:0-2997 GCF_014145165.1 Dietzia sp. Cai40
GCTGTCCACGAACTGGATTTCGTACCGGGTGGGGGAGGGCCTGGACCCGGG
The DNA here is from genome assembly GCF_014145165.1 of Dietzia sp. Cai40. Lineage (NCBI taxonomy): Bacteria > Bacillati > Actinomycetota > Actinomycetes > Mycobacteriales > Dietziaceae > Dietzia > Dietzia sp. Cai40. Next base: position 52 of record NZ_JAALEB010000506.1, read on the forward strand.
CTGCCCACCATGTTGCGCGCGGGAATGATCGTCAATCACGCGGACAGCAGTGAGGGTGGTTGACCCCCGCTTAGTCGTGAGCGGGGTGGCGTGCAGGTGCGTAATGGTGCCGCGGACGATCATGGGTCGACACTACTGGGTACCGAGCATGTGCCGCTTGTGCCGCTTGTGCCGCTTGTGCCGCTAGCGGCACAAGCGGCACTAGCTCGGTCCAGGATAGGCGCTAGTGCCCCATTCCCACACCGCCGTCGACGTTGAGCACGTTTCCCGTGATGTAGCTGGATTCTTCAGAGGCCAGGAACGCGACCGCCGCGGCGATCTCCTCGGGCTGGGCGAATCGGGCCAGCGGGATCATCGACGTGCCGATCTCCTTCGCCTTGTCGTCCATGGCATCGGACATATCGGTCTCGGTGAAGCCGGGGGCAACGACGTTGGCGGTAACACCCTTGACGCCAAGCTCACGGGCGAACGAACGACACATCCCGATCACGCCGGCCTTGGAAGCGGTGTAGTTGACCTGCCCGGGAACACCTGACATTCCGGACGCGGATCCAATGAAGATGAGTCGCCCGTACTTTTGTTTGAGCATGTTACGGGTCGCTCGCTTGGCTATGCGGAACGCGCCGGCCAAGTTTGTGTTGACCACGTCGAGGAACTGCTCTTCCTTCATCCGCATCACCAACGTGTCTTTGGTAATGCCGGCGTTGGCCACGACAACGGAGACCGGGCCGAAGGTCTGCTCTGCGTAGGTGAACGCAGCATCGACGGACTCGGAATCGGTCACGTCACACTCGACGCCGTGGATTCCTTCGCCGACGCCGCTGCCTCGATGCGTACCGACGACGGTGAAGCCGTCGCTGACGAGTCGGGCGGCGATAGCCGCGCCGATTCCTCGGTTGGCGCCGGTGACCAGGGCTACGCGTGCGTCGGTCATGGGTGGTCCTCCTGGGGTCGTCGTGCAGAGAACAGCACTACCTGGCCGACTCGTCGGGTGTCGACATCGGTGTATCCGTGGAGCGCGTTCTCCAGCTCGTCCATGGTGTCGTTGGCGTTCCCAAACACGCCGAGCCTGTTGTAGGTGCTGTTCAACGCTCGAGCTGCAAGCGTCGCGTTGTCCGGATTCGGGATGAGGGTGGAGCCGAAGATGGTCCCGCCGGGCCGCAGGTAGCCGCGGAGCTGGGAGAGACGGTCCCACTTCTCCTGACTGGGAATGCAGTGCAGGACGAAGTTCAAACCGATCGAGTCGAACTTGTGCTCGCTGGCGATCGGGTCGAAAAAGGATTGCTGGAGGGCGGCGACAGATCTGCCGTGGCCGACTCGGTCGGCTGCGGCGGTGAGACAGGCACCGTTGAGGTCGAGCAGGGTGAGCGAGGGGGAGTCGATGTGCTCGAGGAAGTAGCCGGTCCCGGGGCCTACGTCGAGGTGACTGCGGCCAGCGTGGCTGCGGTAGTGCTCGACCATCGTCGCTGTTGGACAGCGCCAGATCAGTCGATTGGTCAGTCCGAGCACCCCCGCGTCGTAGACCCTGAGAGTGACGGGGTTGTAGATACTGCCGCTGGCGCCGCGGTCCCGTGCTTCGCTCATGCAGTTCCTCTTCTTCGCAGCATGACTGTGGCCGCCCCGCCTTCCATGTCTGCAATCGGGACCACCCTGGCATCAAACTCGATGCCATCTAACTCGACGGGGAAGACTCCTGTCTCATACAGGTCGTATTCGGTCACGAGGGCACACAACGCCTCGTAGCTCAGCGGTGCGTCTGTGCCGACGCTGGTGACGGCACTCCGCGCCAGGCGATTGACCAGAGCAAGAGTGATGGAGGCGAACTCCACGAGCGGGCCGAGGAGGTCCGGGGGTTCCTGCGTACGTTCGGCGAGAACGACGGTGGTGCCGATGATTCGTCGCTGTTCACCGTCTACGCGGAGACGGCCTCCGCTGAACATATGGAGCGGGGGAGCGTCTGGAAGGTTGAGAGTCCACTCGTATCCGACCCACGTGTTGTCCGGGTCGAGCACCGCCGCTTTGTAGCGGGTGACAAGTGTGGCGGCGTCGGCCGGGGTCAAGAACCGCCACAGATCTTGGATCGGCCGCTGTTCGCCGGCGGCACGGCCGTCTGACATGAGGGAGACATCGTCGCCCGCGGTGACGGTGGTGAGGTCGGCGAGGTCCATGACCCACGAGTTGAGCACACAGCGCTCAACCGGCGGGGTGGGATGGAGCCAGACTGCGATTCCGGTAGGACCGCACTCGGGGTGTTCGACCAGGTGGTAATCGGCGTGAAGGCCGGGAATCGAGCATGTTCGAGTGCGGGCGTAGTCCGTGAGCAGCCTCAGACCGTCACGGTCGAGGTCGAGCTGGTTGCTCTTGACGGCCCGCCGGAGAGTGCGTTGGCAGGGGACTCCACCGATGGAGTGGACCATCAGATCTCCATCGCCTCTGTCTACGAGATCGAAGACAATCCATCTCGGATCAAGTCTCACGTGAAGCCTCCCGACGTGGTCATTAACGGACACAGCCTATGGTTTCGAGCTCAGTCTCGGTCGATCAGCGCCCTCGCCCCCCGATCGCCACCCTCGGGCGCTACCTGGCGAGGCCGAAATGGTTGTTCCCCGCCGACTTGCGCTGCCGTCGTCGCAGGATCGAACGGATGGCATCCATGTGGCGAGACACCTGCTCAGGAGTAGCCGTGCGTTCCTCGGCCGCGGCGGCAGCCTCAGCCCGTTGGAGCTGCTCTTCGAGGGCACGCTGCCGGTGCTGCTCGGCCACCTCGCTAGGCGAAGGGCCGGCGAGGACGCCCCGGAGCCGGGAGAGGCGATGCCGCAGGAAACCGGCTGGATTCTGGATGGTGGAGGGCCAGTCGCGGGGGTTCTCCCGCGCATCCTGGTTGAGGACCGCCACTAGATCGCGGCCCGTCCAGCGGTCGCAGTCGACCAGCTCGGCCACCACGTC
>NZ_JAALEB010000507.1:0-300 GCF_014145165.1 Dietzia sp. Cai40
CGTCGCCGAGGAAGCTGTCCACGACGCCGTCGTACTCCTCGACCGTCTCCACGACCACCCGGAAGAACCGGTTGAGGACGTCCACCACCTCCGAGGCCTCGGACCGCACCGCCATCTCCGTGGACCCGATGATGTCGACGAAGACGACGCCGACCTGGGAGGCGCTGCCGCCCAGTTCGGGGTCCCGCTCCTCGGCCGCCTCCGCGACGTCGCGACCCACGTGGCGGCCGAACAGATCCCGGAGCCGTTCGCGTTCCTGGAGCCCGGCCGCCATCCGGTTGAACCCGCGCTGGAGCTCGC
>NZ_JAALEB010000508.1:0-2203 GCF_014145165.1 Dietzia sp. Cai40
GCGTACCGTCCGTGACGTCCTCCATGGCCCAGCGGAGACTGCGTAGCGGGCCGAGGACCGACCCCGTGCCCAGCGAGACGAGCAGGAATCCGGCGAGGAGCGAGGTGGCGCCGAGCACGATCACGATGACGGCGAGGCGTTCCAGCGACAGGGCCCGGCCCGCCAACGTGTAGATCGCCACGATGATCAGTCCCGCGATCGGCACCCCGCTGCCGACCGCCCAGGCCACGCGGAGCCGCGTCATGGCACCCAGGAACCGGCCGCGGGGGACCGGACCGTCGGCCAGGGCGACCGCGGCGACGGGACGCAGTCCGAAGTCCGCGAAGAGGAACGCCACACCGCAGACGACCATTCCGGAGAAGACGATCGTGAACCCGACCGACGGGATCGCCTCGGGGTCGATCACCCCGAAGGCGGGCGTGACCACGGCCGCGCCCAACAGCCACAGAAAGGCCTGGATCAGGGTCATCCGGCCGGGCAGACGGAGAGTCCACACCCGCTCGCGATCCGTGGGTTCGCGGCCGTCGAGGAACCACCCGACACGCCGGTGGACGGCACCACGCACCCAGATCGTCCCCACGATCGTCGCCAGCGCCACATACACCGGGACGACGATCGCGGTGGGGACCATGAACTCACGGGAGGGGAGGGTGGGACCCGGGAGGACGAAGAGGATCAGCACAGCGGCGACGGCCACGCCGACGAGGTTGGAGCCCAGCAGCGTCAGTACGAGCAGCACCCGGACCCTCATGGTGCGCAGTCGCGCTGACTCCGTCCCCCGTCCGAGCAGCACCGAGCCCAGTTCCGGGCGCCGCAGCAGGGACAGGTCGAGTCGCACGGTCAACATCGTGCCATCTGCGGGCCCCGAAGTGAGGACCTCGTCACACTCGGGGCGGGAACCGTGGTCCGGGGCCCGGTGGGGCGTAGGGTGGGCGAGTCGGCCCGCACCACTCTTGCCTCGGGCCGAATCGGATGTCGACCTCCCGTGGTCGCGCACCGGGCGCGTCGCCTCCGAGCGACGTGGCACCCCAGGAGCGCGCCGGGCAAGACGCCCCATCTATGTACGGAGATTCCTCCCTTGTCACGTTCCTTCGCCGATCTCGGCGTTCCTTCATCCCTGCTCGACGTCCTCACGGGCGTCGACATCGTCACCCCCACCCCCATCCAGTCGGCGACGCTGCCCGACGCGATGTCCGGACGCGACGTCCTGGGCCGCGGCCGCACCGGCTCCGGCAAGACCTACGCGTTCTGCCTCCCGCTGGTCACCCGCCTGGCCGCCTCCGCGCCCGCCGGCGGCCGACGTAAGCGCAACTCCCCCCGCGGGCTCATCCTGGCCCCCACCCGCGAGCTCGCCCGTCAGATCGACGAGACCCTCGCGCCGCTGGCCAAGGCGATGGGCCTCAAGACCACCGTGATCTTCGGCGGCGTCTCACAGGGTCGCCAGGTCAGCGCGCTCGACCAGGGCGTCGACATCGTGGTGGCCTGCCCGGGCCGGCTCGAGGACCTCATGGGGCAGAAGCACTGCCGCATGGACTCGATCGAGGTCAGCGTCCTCGATGAGGCCGACCACATGGCCGACCTCGGCTTCCTCCCGGGAGTCACCCGGATCCTGGCGGCCACGCCTCAGGGTGCCCAGCGCCTGCTGTTCTCCGCGACGCTGGACCAGGGTGTGGACAAGCTGGTCCGCAAGTTCCTCGACAACCCGGTCGTGCACGAGGTCGACGACGGCTCCGCCACCCCCGGCGCGACCGCACACCACGTCTTCCACGTGGACCCGGACGACCGCGTCCGCGCACTGGCGGACCTCGCCGGCGTGAACGAGCGGACCGTCATGTTCACCCGCACCAAGCACGGCGCCAAGCGCCTGGCCAAGCAGCTCTCCGGGCGCGGCGTGACCAGCGTGGATCTGCACGGCAACCTGTCGCAGAACGCACGCGTGCGCAACCTCGACGCGTTCTCCTCCGGCCAGGCGAGCGTGCTCGTGGCCACCGACATCGCCGCGCGCGGCATCCACGTCGACGACGTGGGGCTGGTCGTCCACGCCGATCCGCCCGCCGAGCACAAGGCGTACGTGCACCGCTCGGGCCGGACCGCACGCGCGGGTGCCGTCGGCACCGTGGTCACCGTGGCCACCTCCGACCAGGTCCGTGAGGTGCGCTCGCTGCTGCGGTCGGCCGGCGTGACGGCGGGCGAGATCGTGCTC
>NZ_JAALEB010000050.1:0-1851 GCF_014145165.1 Dietzia sp. Cai40
GCAGGCCAGCCACGCCACTTGTTCAGCAGTCTCCTAGGAGAGGAACCCGACCGCGCGCCGCGCCGACTCACCGATCTCGACGTAGGCGACCCGGTCGGTCGACACGAGATAGCGCCGACCCTTCTCGTCGTCCAGCTCCAACACTGCCTTGCTCTCCGCGGTGAGAGCGGCCTCCACGCGGGCGTGCACGTCCTCCGGGTTCATCCCGGTCTTGAACACGAGTTCGCGATTGCTGTCGGCGATGCCGATCTTGACCTCCACGGTGCCTGCCCTTCTCATCGTCGGCGCATGTCTCGCCGTCGTCGGTGATACGTGGGACCCAGGCTAGCCCGGACCCGGTGTCCCGCGGCGTCACGGGATAGGGTGGACCCACGTGGATCACACCCGCGCCCGGTCCGCTGGTCGGACCCCGCACCGAGGATCCGCGTGGAAATGTGCGCGCGCCCCGCTCGCCGAGGCCGTCCATCGGAAGGCCCGTCCTCCCGCGCGCGAGACGAGAAAGGCACCGCCCTGTCCACTACAGATGTGACCACCAGCGAAGTCGACGGCATGGCCACGACGACCGCGGTCGTCGACGCCCCGTCCTCCGACTCCTCCCCCAGCTTCGCCGAACTCGGCGTCCGCCCCGAGATCGTCACCGCGCTCGGTGAGCGCGGCATCACCCACACCTTCGCCATCCAGGAACTCACCCTCCCACTGGCGCTGGCGGGGTCCGACCTCATCGGCCAGGCCCGTACGGGGATGGGCAAGACCTACGGCTTCGGCGTCCCCCTCCTGCACCGCATCTCGACGGGCGAGGTGACCCGGGAGCTCGACGGCACGCCACGGGCCCTCATCATCGTTCCCACCCGCGAGCTGTGCGTCCAGGTCACCCAGGACCTCAAGATCGCCGCCACCGGTCTCACCGCCCCCGGCGGGTCGGGAACCCGGCCGCTCAAGGTGCTGGCCATCTACGGCGGAACCCCCTACGAACAGCAGACCGACGCCCTGGAGAAGGGCGTCGACGTGGTGGTGGGAACCCCCGGCCGTCTGCTCGACCTGGCCAACCAGTCGAAGCTGGTGCTCGGCAAGGTCGAGGTGCTGGTCCTCGACGAGGCCGACGAGATGCTCGACCTGGGCTTCCTGCCGGACATCGAGAAGCTGCTCCGGATGGTCCCGGAGCAACGGCAGACCATGCTCTTCTCGGCCACCATGCCGGGACCGATCATCACCCTGGCGCGGACGTTCCTCACCAAGCCCACGCACATCCGGGCGGAGGCCGCCGACTCCGGCGCCACGCACGAGAACACCACCCAGTTCGTCTACCGGGCGCACTCCATGGACAAGCCCGAGGTGGTCTCACGGATCCTGCAGGCGGACGGACGCGGCGCCACGATGATCTTCTGCCGCACCAAGCGCACGGCCCAGAAGCTCGCCGACGACCTGGCCGAACGAGGCTTCCGCGTGGGGGCGATCCACGGCGACCTGGGCCAGGGCGCTCGCGAGAAGTCACTCAAGGCGTTCCGCACCGGGGACGTCGACGTCCTCGTGGCGACCGATGTCGCGGCGCGCGGAATCGACGTCGACGACGTGACCCACGTCATCAACTACCAGTGCCCCGAGGACGAGAAGACCTACGTCCACCGGATCGGCCGCACCGGTCGGGCCGGCCGCAAGGGCGTCGCCGTCACCCTCGTGGACTGGGACGACCTGCCCCGCTGGGGCCTCATCGACAAGGCGCTCGGCCTGGGGCACGGCGAGCCCGCCGAGACCTATTCGACCTCCTCCCATCTGCGCGCCGAGCTCGGCATCCCCGAGGGCGCGGGGGGCCGGGTCGGGGCCGCGACCGGGACCGGCTCAGGCCGGCGACCG
>NZ_JAALEB010000509.1:0-23238 GCF_014145165.1 Dietzia sp. Cai40
GCCGCCACCGGTGCCCGGCTCGTCGAGTACCCGGTGTGGGCCTGGCACTGGGCCGCACCCGGGGACCCGCGGGTGCCGTGGGCGCGGCGCCGCCGGGTGGTGCTCACCGACCACGAGCTCGCCGCCAAGCGGGCTGCCGTGTCCGAGTTCGTCACCCAGGTCGCGCCACTGTCCGACCGGAGTGGTGACGAGGCGATCCTGCCGGACTGGGTCCTCGACCGTCTGGTCACCCGAGAGGAGACGGTGTTCTGGTGAGCACTCCCGGCCACTACTTCGAGTCGATGTACTCCGACTCGTCGGATCCCTGGGACTTCGCGACCGCCTGGTACGAGCTGCGCCGCTACGGGCTGATAGTGGCGTCGCTGCCCGAGCAGCGGTACCGGGTGTGCTTCGAGCCCGCGTGCTCGGTGGGCGTGCTCACCGAGATGTTGGCCGCGCGCTGCGACGAGGTCCACGGGGTGGACGTGGTCGACACCGCCGCGGAGGAGGCCCGCCGTCGACTCGCCCGCGCCGGGGTGACCACCGCCCATGTCCGTACCGCCGACGCGCTCGACCCGTGGCCGCGCGCCACCTGCGACCTGCTGGTCCTGTCGGAGTTCCTCTACTACACCCCGGTCGCGGAGCTGGACGGGCTCCTCACCGGGCTGCTGCGGCTGGTCGAGCCGGGCGGGACGGTGGTGGCCTGTCACTGGCTGGGCCGATCCCCCGACCACGCCTGCACCGGCGAGGACGTCCACGCCGCGCTGGCCGAGCGCGGCGATCTCACCCTCCTGGCGCACCACCGAGAGGAGGGCTTCCTCCTCGAGGTCTTCCGCCGCTGACCCCACGATCGCTCGTCTCACCGCGTCCTGCGATCAGGACCCCGCGGCCTCCGCCTGCTCGACGAGGTGCACGATCGCCTCCGCGTGCAGCCGGAACAGCGCTGGCACGTCGGCGTCCCCGGTCAACGACGCGAGGAAGATCCCGTCGCCACCACCGAGTGCATACGTCGCCACGAGCCGCGCGTCCGCGGCAGCCAGCTCTGGCCGCACGAGTGCGAGTTCCTCCGCGATCCGTCCTATCGCCTCCCCGCGCAGCCGCAGGTAGATCTCGCGGGCCGCCGGCTCCACGGGGCGCCGTTCCAACGCCAGCATCAAGACCAGTCGCAGGAAGTCCGGCGACTCCGAGAACGTCCTGGCCACCCCCAGGCACAGATCGGTCACCCGCTCGGCGAGCGAGTCCCCCTGGCCCCGGGTCACCTGGCCCAGCCACAGCTCGATGCTCTCCTCCACCACAGCGGCCAGGAGGGCGTCCTTGTCGGCGAAGTGCCAGTAGATCGAACTCGCGGGGAGACCGCTGACCTTGCTGACCTGCGCGATGCTGGTCCCCTCGTACCCGCGCTCCCCGGCCACCGCAGCGGCGGCCTCGAGGATCCTCCGTCTGGACTCGCGACCTTTCGTCCGCGTGCGCCTGCTCCCGCTCACCTGGTCCCCCACGGTCCCCTCCTCGGCCATGCTGCCTCCCGGTCCTGTGTCCAGCGCCTCATTGTCCGTGCGTGCCCGGAGTTCTACTGTAGTGATCACTACACTATCGCGATGGCGAGAGGCCACCGCCCGAAAGGTGGACGACATGATCGATTCCCTCACCCGCAACTGGTGGGTTCAACTGATCCGCGGAGGGCTGGCCCTCACGCTCGGCGCCACGGCACTCGTCGCTCCCGGGTCCGATACGGGCGCCGGCATGACGCTCGCCGTGTTCCTGGTGGCCGCGTTCGCGATCGGCGACGGCGCCATGACCGTCACCACCGGGCTGGCCCTGCCGGGCGAGCACCGGGGCCGGGGTGGACTGATCGCCACCGGCGCCGGTGTCATCGTGCTCGGGATGGTCGTGTTGTTCTGGCCCGGACTGTCCGCCACCGCGCTCACGCTGGTGTTCGCCGCCTGGCTCGTGGTCTCGGGGGCACTCGTGTCCTACGGGGCGCGGACACTGCGTCACGAGATCTCGGACTCGTGGATCATGGGCGCACTGGGGGCGGTGCTCATCGCGCTCGGCATCGGCCTCGGCCTGGTCGGCCCCTCGACCATCGGCACGTTCGTGGTCTTCGCCGGCTGGTTCGGGCTGGCCGTGGGCGCCGTCATGGTGGCCGTCGCGTTCAGGCTGCGGGCAGATGTCGGGCGTCTGCCCTCGCCGGCCATGGCCTGAACCCCGCGCCGGTCGCGGGGATGCGCTACGGCCGACCCGGCCCCGGGCGCAGATCGCGGCCGACCAGGGCCCCCTCAGGGTTGCTCGGCCCGGTGTACTTGTCCCGCACCTCGGCCTCGAGGGTCGGCCTCGGGTCGAGGTGGGAGAGCCCGTTGAAGCACAGGTTGACGATGTGCGCGGCGACCTCCTCCTTGGGCGGGGTGCGCACGTCCAGCCACCACTGCGCGGTACCGGACACCATTCCCACCAACGCCTGCGCGTACACGCTCGCGGTGACGGGGTCGAAGCCCCGGTTCACGAACTCCTCCTCGAGGATGTACGTCACGCTCGCCGTCGCGTCGTTGAGCAGGGTGGAGTACGACCCCCCGGGGGCCGTCGACGACTCGCGGACCAGGATCCTGAACCCGTCGGTGCGTTCCTCGACGTAGCGCAGCAACGCCATGGCGGCGCGCTCGATCCGGCGCCGGGACCCCTCGCCCTGCAGGGACTCGGTGATCTCGGCACCGAGGTACGCCAGCTCGCGGTCACACACCACGGCGTAGAGGCCCTCCTTGCCGCCGAAGTGCTCGTAGACCACCGGCTTGGAGACCCCGGCGACAGCCGCGATCTCCTCCACCGTCGCGGAATCGTAGCCGTACTCCGCGAAGATCCGGCGGCCCACCTCGACCAGCTGCTGCCGTCGCTTGGCCGCCGTCATCCTGGTTCTCGGAGCCGGAATGGCCTCGCCCGTCATCATCAACCCTTTCGCCCGTCCCCCCGAGACTAGACGGCCCCGCTCACAGGGGGATCAGCAGACTGGCCGGGCCCAGCAGGGCGCACACCCCGAGCACCCGCAGGATCGGCCAGCGCAGGACGAAGGTCAGCACGAGCGCGACAAGGGTGATGCCCACTGCCACGGGGTTCACCGACGCGGCGTCGGGAATGGTGATCCGGAGAGGACCCCAGGTCCAGATGCTGGTGGCGGTGAACAGGGTGTTGAGTGCGAAGTAGAGCGCGAGGTTGGCGATCACCCCCACCACGGCAGCGGTGATGCCCGCGAGCGCGGCCGAGATGGCCACGTTGTGGCGCAACCGCTCGACGTACGGCGCTCCCAGCAGGATGAACAGGAAGCTCGGGACGAAGGTGACCCAGGTGACCAGGAGGGCTCCCAGGGTCGCGGCGACCCAGGGGTCGAGACCCCCGGGGTTGCGGTAGGCGGCCAGGAATGCGACGAACTGCACCACCATGATCAGCGGCCCCGGGGTGGTCTCCGCCAACGCCAGTCCGCGCACCATCTCCCCCGGCGCCAACCATCCGAAGGTCTCCACCGCCTGTTGGGCGATGAAGGCCAGCACCGCGTACGCACCGCCGAAGGTGACCAGGGCGGAGAACGAGAAGAACAGTCCCTGGGTGGTGAAAATGCTGTCGGATCCGAAGATCACGGTCACCGCCGCGATCGGCGCCGCCCACAATCCGAGCCCGATCGCCAGGATCCTCACCAACCGACCGGAGCTCGGCCGGTCATCGTGGAGCGCATCGTCGGAGATGACGGGGGCGGTCTCGTCCTGGTCACCGTCACCCTGAGGCGGGTGCGCGAAGTCCGGGTCGCGGCGCGAGAGCAGCCAACCGGCGAGAGCGGCCACGGCGATCACCACCGGGAACGGCACCGCGAACAGGGCGAGCGCGGCCGCCGCCGGACCCCTTCGTGACCCCCGCCGCTCCAGCAGGTCCGCGCCACCGGGCGCCGGGAGGTGTGCCAGACTGTTACCGACCCGGTCAGGGTCGTTCCCCCGTGGTGTAATCGGCAACACTTCTGATTTTGGTTCAGATATTCCAGGTTCGAGTCCTGGCGGGGGAGCCACCGGCCCCCTCGCGGATCTCAGCCCATCCCGCCGGAGATCGCGAGCGCCAGGACGAGCAGCAGGATCGCCACGATCGCCAGAACGGCGAGCACGGGTTGGCGCCGGTTGCGCGGGGTGCGGACCTCCTCCTCACCCTGCTGGGTGACGGACTGGGGGTCGGGCTCGTTCGCTCCGGTCATGTGAACCTCTCCTCTTCGATTCGGGCGTACTCCTCCAGCAGTACCAACCCGTGGCGTCCGGCGTCGCCTTCCGCCCGCAGGCCCTCGCGCATCGACCCGAGCATCTCCCGGCCGTGGGGGAAGGGCGGCAGCAGCGGGACGTCGGGGTCGGTGACCGCCTCGATCACCGTGGGCCGGTCCGCCGTGAACGCCGCCTCCAGCGCGGCGTCGAGCTGGTCGGCATCCTCGACCCGAACCCCGCGCAGCCCCAGCAGCCGGGCGTAACCGGCCATGTCGAACGCCGGGACGTCCTGCGAGGGCGCGAACCGCGGGGCCGCCTCGGTCTCCCGCTGCTCCCAGCTCACCTCCGCCAGGTCGCCGTTGCACAGCACCACCACGACCATCGTGGGGTCGTCCCATCCGGGCCACGCCTCGGAGACGGTGATCAGCTCGTTGATCCCCAACATCTGCACGGCCCCGTCGCCGGCCAGCACCACGACGGGCCTGGCCGGGGCGGTGGCCTTGGCGGCGATCGCGTACGGGATGCCGCACCCCATCGACGCCAGCGTGGACGACAGGTGTGCCGGGACCGAGGTCGGCAGGTCCATCTGCCGGACGTAGTGGTACACCGAACTGCCCACGTCCACGGCGAGCCGGGAGTCGTGCGGCATGTGACGGCACATTCTGCGCGCCACGAGCTCCGGGTTGAGGCCGCGGGCCGGCACCTCCGCGCGTTCGCGGGAGATCTCGCGCCACCGCCCGACCCATTTCTCCACCTCGCCGCGCCACGCGGACCGGTCACGCTCCCCCACGCGCTCGGTCAGCGCGCGCAGCGCCACCGCGGCGTCACCGACCAGCCCCACCTCGACGGGGTAGCGGTTGGCCAGGTGGGACGGGTCGAGGTCGATCTGCACGGCCCGCGCCTGCCCGGGCACCGGGTAGAACTCCGTCCAGGGATCGTTCGATCCGACTATCAGGAGGGTGTCGCAGTTCTGCAGGATGCGCGCGCTCGCCGTCGTCCCCAGGTGCCCCATCGTCCCACCCACCAGAGGATGGGACTCGTCGACGTACGGCTTGCCCAGGAGGCTCATCGTCACCCCGGCGTCCAGGGCCTCGGCCAGGTCCATCAGCTCCTGCCGGGCCCCGGCCATGCCGCGCCCGGCGAGGATGGCGATGCGCTCCCCCGCGTCCAGCAGCTCTACCGCGCGGGCCACGTCGTCCTCGCGCGGCGAGACCACCCCGTGCGTCCACTCGGGCGCGGTCACGACGACCCCGTGCTCCTGACCGTCGTCCCCGGCCAGCTCGGGCGCCGGCGCGTTCTGCACGTCATGGGGGATCACCACCACGACCGGGGTCCGGTGCGTCAGGGCGGCGCGGAACGCCCGGTCGATCACCATCGGCAGCTGGTCGGCGGCGACGACGGTCTGCAGATAAGGCCCGGCCACGTCGGCGAACACGCTGCTCAGGTCGATCTCCTGCTGGTAACCGGAGCCGAGCACGCCCGTGTGCTGCTGCGCCACCAGCGCCACCACCGGGACGCTGTCCAGCTTGGCGTCGTACAGGCCGTTGAGCAGGTGCACGGCACCCGGGCCCTGTGTGGAGTTGACCACTCCCACCCCGCCCGAGTACTTGGCGTCGGCCACCGCCATGAACGCCGCGGACTCCTCGTGCCGCGCCCGCATGAACCGCGGTGCCACGTCGGACCGCTGCAGCGCGCCGAGTATCGGGTTGTTCCCGTCCCCGGCGTATCCGTAGATCCGTTCCACATCCCAGGCGACCAGTCGTTCGACGACGAGGTCGGCCACCGTCTTGTCGTGGGTCATCTGTGTCCCCTCTCCGATTGACGGCCCTGATGGTGGGCCCCACCGTAGGGGCCGCACAGGCGGGCCTCCACCGGTACCGCGCAACGACGTGGTCCCCGTCAGACCCAGCCCTTATCCTTTCGGGGACGGTCCGCTCGCCGGACGCGAACCCGACACCGGCACGCCACGCCGCCCGAGGAGACTTGATGACGACACCCGACACCGACCGCTCGCAGACCGCGGTCATCGTCCTGGCCGCCGGTTCCGGCACCCGGATGAAGAGCGCGACGCCCAAGATGCTGCACCGGGTGTGCGGCCGGACGATGCTCGGGCACGCGCTGCACGCCGCGGCCGGGATCCACCCGGAGCAGATCGTCGTGGTGGTGGGGCACCAGCGTGAGCAGGTCGGGGCCGCGGTCGCCGAACTCGCCGTCGACCTGGGTGTCCCGGTGACCACCGCGGTGCAGGAGGAGCAGAACGGCACGGGCGACGCGGTGGCCGCGGGCATGGCCGCCCTGCCCGCCGATTTCTCGGGAACGGTGCTGGTCACCACTTCGGACATCCCCCTGCTGGACGCGGACACCCTCCGCGAGGTGGTCACGCGCCACGACCTCCGGCCACGCGCCTCGGTCACCATCCTGACCTCCACGGCCCCCGACCCCACGGGGTACGGGCGGATCGTGCGGAACGACGACGGCGAGGTGCTCAGGATCGTCGAGCACAAGGACGCCTCGGACGACGAACGGGCGATCGACGAGGTCAACTCCGGCATCTACGCCTTCGACGCCCGCGTCCTGCGGGAGAAGCTGGGCGAGCTGGGCACCGACAACTCGCAGGGCGAGTTGTACCTGACCGACGTCATCCAGTTGGCGCGTCAGTCCAACGGGCTCATCCGCGGCCACCGTGTCGAGGACGCCGATCTGGTGGCCGGGGTCAACGACCGCGTCCAGCTGGCCGGGCTGGCCGCCGAGATGAACCGCCGCCTGTGTGAGACGGCCATGCGCGCCGGCGCGACGATCGTCGATCCGGGCAGCACCTGGGTGGACGTGGACGTCCACATCGGCCGGGACGTCACCATCCTGCCGGGCACCCACCTCACCGGCTCCACCGTGATCGGCGACGGCGCGACCGTCGGACCCGACACCACCCTGCAGGACACCACGGTCGGCGAGGGCGCGAGCGTCGTGCGCACCCATGCCGTCGGCGCGAGCATCGGGCCCGGGGCGGAGGTCGGCCCGTTCGCCTACCTGCGTCCGCAGGCGGAGCTCGGCGAGCGCAGCAAGATCGGCACCTTCGTGGAGGTCAAGAAGTCGAGCATCGGGGCGCACACCAAGGTCCCGCACCTGACCTACGTGGGCGACGCGACCATCGGGGAGCACACCAATATCGGGGCATCCAGCGTCTTCGTCAATTACGACGGGGTGAACAAGAACCGTACAGTGATCGGCGATCACTGCCGCACCGGTTCGGACACCATGTTCATCGCACCGGTGACCGTCGGAGACGGGGCCTATTCGGGCGCGGGTACCGTGATCAAGAACGACGTCCCGCCCGGGGCCCTGGCGGTGTCCGGCGGACGACAGAGGAACATCGACGACTGGGTGATCGAGAACCGACCGGATTCCGGCTCGGCCGAGGCCGCCCTACGTACCCGGAACGACTCCTAGAAGGACGGACTCACCGAGTGAGCGAGTGGATCGACAACCAGAAGAACCTGATGTTTTTCGCGGGGCGTGCGCACCCCGAACTCTCGGATCAGGTCGCCGCCGAGCTGGGGATCGAGGTCACCCCCCAGACCGCCCGCGACTTCGCCAACGGGGAGATCTTCGTCCGCTTCGAGCAGTCTGTCCGCGGCTGCGACGCGTTCGTGCTGCAGAGCTGCCCGGCGCCGCTGAACAAGTGGATCATGGAGCAGCTCATCATGATCGACGCCCTCAAGCGCGGCAGCGCCAAGCGGATCACGGCCGTGCTGCCGTTCTACCCGTACGCGCGGCAGGACAAGAAGCACCGTGGTCGTGAGCCCATCTCGGCCCGCCTGATCGCCGATCTGCTCAAGACCGCCGGCGCCGACCGGATCATCACGGTCGACCTGCACACCGACCAGATCCAGGGCTTCTTCGACGGCCCGGTCGACCACATGCACGCCCAGGGCCAGCTGTCGGACTACGTGCGGGAGCACTACGGCACGGACAACATCTGCGTGGTCTCCCCCGACGCCGGCCGCGTCAAGGTGGGCGAGAAGTGGGCCGACGCCCTCGACGGTGCGCCCCTGGCGTTCGTCCACAAGACCCGCGACCCCAACGTGCCCAACCAGGTCAAGTCCAACCGCGTCGTGGGTGACGTCGAGGGACGCACCTGTGTGCTGATGGACGACATGATCGACACCGGCGGCACCATCGCCGGCGCCGTCAAGGTCCTCAAGGACGCCGGTGCCGGCGACGTGATCATCGCCTGTACCCACGGTGTCTTCTCCGACCCGGCGGCCGAGCGGCTGGCCACGTGCGGGGCCAAGGAGGTCATCACCACCGACACGCTGCCGATCCCGCCGGAGAAGCGGTTCGACAACCTCACCGTGCTGTCCATCGCCCCGCTGCTGGCCCGGACCATCCACGAGGTCTTCGAGAACGGCTCGGTGACCAGCCTGTTCAACGGGAACGCCTGACATGTCCGCGGACGCCGCGGGTCGCGCCACGATCTACCACAACCCGCGCTGTTCGAAGTCCCGGCAGGCGCTCGACCTGCTGCGCGAGCGGGGGGTCGAGCCGACTGTGGTCAAGTACCTCGACACCCCGCCTACGGTCGCCGAGCTCCGCACCCTCATCTCCGATGCCGGGCTGACGGTGCGGCAGGCCGTGCGGGTCAAGGAGGCCGAGTTCACCGAGCTGGGTCTGCTCGAGGCCTCGGACGAGGAACTGCTCGAGGCGATGGTGGCGCACCCCCGGCTCATCGAGCGGCCCTTCGTCGTCACCGGCAAGGGCACCCGCCTGGCGCGGCCCACCTCGGCCGTCGAGGAGATCCTCTGACGGTTGGGGTGGTCGGAGTGACCCGGGCCCCGGCGTGACCCGGAGCCCCGGGGTACCCGACGTGATTTGGGGGCGGGGCGCCGCGCCGCTAGGCTGATCGGGTCATCTCGGCGAGGGAGGGCCCTGCAGGGGCCACTCCGTTATCGACGCGATCATTGTCGGTGTGGTCCCCGGTGGGCCGCCCCGGGCGATCGTCTCGGTCGCCGGGGAGGTCTCCCGCCCGCAGAGCGCACGCGCGCTCCCCACCGACAGAAGGTTCACCATGGCCAAGGAAATCAACAACCTCAAGACCACCATCCGCACCGAGTTCGGCAAGGGCTCCGCCCGCCGCGCCCGTCGTGAGGGCCAGGTCCCCGCGGTGCTCTACGGCCACCACACCGAGCCGCGCCACCTCCTCCTCAACACCCTGGAGTTCGCCGCGGTGCTGCGTGCACACGGCACCAACTCGCTGCTCACGCTGGACATCGAGGGCGAGGAGCAGCTCGCGCTGCCCAAGCAGATCGACGTGCACCCGCTGACCCGCGTCATCGAGCACACCGACCTGCTGGTCGTGCGCAAGGGCGAGAAGGTCACGGTCGAGGTCTCCGTCACGGTCGTCGGCGACGCCGCCCCGGGCACCCTCGTCACCCAGGACGCCAGCTACGTCGAGATCGAGGCCGACGCCACCCTCCTGCCCGAGGGCTTCGAGGTCTCGGTCGAGGACGCCGAGGCAGGCCTCCAGATCACCGCCGCCGACATCGAGCTCCCCGCCGGCAGCACCCTGGTCTCCGATCCCGAGACCCTGATCGTCAACGTGATCGAGGCGCCGACCGAGGCGGACCTCGAGTCCGAGGAGGAGGCAGCCCCCCAGGGTGAGGCCGCCGAGGACGCCGCCCAGGCCGCCGAAGAGGCGTGATCCCCCTCGCCGCGGCCTGAGCTGCGGCGACACCGCCCGCGGGCCCGCTGCCGACCATCGAGTCGGAGCGGGCCCGCGGTCGATTCCGGAACCCCTCGTCCGGACGCACCGGCCGGCTGGTCCCGACCGCAGTCGAGACCTAGCCGCAGTCGAGACCTAGCCCCGAATGAGGCCGACGGCCAGGACGACCATCATCACGGCGATCCCCGCGTCCAGCACCCGCCACGCGCCGGGCCTGGTGAACACTCCGCGCAGGGCCCTGCCCCCGAAACCGATCAACGCGAACCATGCCGTGCCGGCGAGGAACGCCCCGGCCGCGAACACCCAGCGCAGATCCCCCGCCTGCTGGTTGGCGAGGGTCCCCAGGAACACCACGCTGTCCAGATAGGCGTGGGGGTTGAGCCAGGTGAACGCCGCGCACGCCGCCACCGCGCCCAGGGTCGAGGGGATCCGTGCGTCGCCGTCCACCTGCAGCCCGCTGCCGGGGCGCAAGGCGCGGGATGCGGCAAAGGCGCCGTAGGCCAGCAGGAACACCACCCCGAACCACTTCATCACCGTGATGGCGGCGGGCGCGGACTCGACCAGCGCCCCGACCCCGGCCACGCCGAGCAGGATCAGGGCCGCCTCGGACAGGACGCAGAAGATCACGATCGGGACCATCGCCACGTCGCCGCGGATCGAGCGTTGGAGGACGTAGGCGTTCTGTGCGCCGACGGCGGCGATGAGCCCGAGGCCCATCCCGGCGCCCATGAGAAGCGTGGAGGTGGTGGTCACGTCCCCACGCTAGGGTCGCGATGGATGTAGCGCTACTACAGTTCCTTGGCTAGCATTAGCCTCACTTATGGACGCACTTCACCTGGACCAGCTGCGCACCCTCGTGGCCGTCGTCGACCTCGGTTCGTTCGACGCGGCCGCCACCCACCTCCACCTCACGCAGTCCGCGGTGTCCCAGCGGATTCGAGCGCTGGAGGACTCGGCCGGCCGAATCCTGGTCCGCCGCGACCGCCCGGTCACGGCGACCGACTCCGGCGAGACGGTGCTCCGGACCGCACGGCAGATGCTCCACCTCGAGGAATCCCTCTCCCGCGAGTTCGACGGAGCGGGCACCCCGACAGAGCACGTGGTCCTGGCGGTGGCGTGCAACTCCGATTCGCTGGCCACCTGGTTCCTCGACGCCATGACCGAGGTCCACTCCTCGGGCCGGGTGGTCTTCGACCTCCGCCGCGAGGACGAGTCGTTGTCCTCCCAGCTCCTCCGGCGGGGCGAGGTGATGGCGGCGGTGACCAGCGAGTCCCGACCCGTCCAGGGGTGCCGGTCACTGCCGCTGGGGTCGATGCGGTACCTCGCGTGCGCCAGTCCCGGGTTCGTGGCCCGGCACCTGCGGGACGGTTCGCCCACGACCGCGCTGGGCCGAGCCCCCATCGTCGACTTCGATCGCAGCGACGCCCACCAGAACCACCACTACCGACGGTTGGCCCGCCGCGAACCGACCGGGCCCCGACACTTCGTGCCCAGTTCGCACGACCACGTCCGGGCCATCGCCGCCGGGTTGGGCTGGGGCCTGGTCCCCGAGCGACTGGCCACACCGTGGCTGGTCTCCGGCGAGCTCGCCGAGGTCTCCCCCGACCGCCCCCTCGACGTCCCTCTGTTCTGGCAACACTGGAGACTCCAGTCCCCCGACCTCGACGCCCTGACGGCGGCGGTGCTCGAGACGGCCCGGGCCGAGCTGCAGGCATGACGGCCCGAGCCGGAGCGGAGGCGAGCGGGTGGAGCGGCGACCGACGGGAGCGGCGACCGACTCCGTCTGGGACCATGGGTCCGTGAGTACCGCTGACGCCCCCGGACCCAGACTCGTCGTGGGCCTGGCCAACCCCGGTCCCGACTACGAGGGCACCCGACACAACATCGGCTGGGACGTGCTGGTGGAGCTCGCCTCCCGCGCCCTGCCCATGCCCGCGAGCTTCTCCACGCACAAGCGGACCAACTGCGAGGTCGCCCAGACGCGGTTGGCCGACCAGGCCGTGGTCCTGGCCCGTCCGCGGAGCTACATGAACCTGTCCGGGGGCCCCGTCGCGGCGGTGGCGAAGTACTTCTCCGTCGCCCCCACCGAGGTGATCGTGGTGCACGACGAGATCGACATCGATTTCGGTCAGGTCCGGCTCAAGCGTGGCGGGGGCGAGGGCGGGCACAACGGCCTGCGCTCGGTGACCAGCGCCCTCGGCACGCGCGACTACATCCGCGTCCGCGCGGGGGTCGGCCGGCCACCGGGTCGCATGGCGGTGGCGGATTACGTCCTCAAGCGCTTCTCTAAGCTCGAGCAACCCGACGTGCCGTTCCTGGTCCAGGACGCTGCCGACGCCGTCGAACTGCTCCTCACGCACGGGCTGGAGACCGCCCAGAACCAGGTCCACTCCGCGTGAGCCGTCCCCGGCGGCTGCGACGTGACGCCGCTCTGGGCGCGGGGGCACTGACGGGCCGGAGCAGGAGCGCACGACCGGCTCGTGGGGCGATCACATGTCGTACAGCTCTCCCAGCCGGTCGAGGAGCGCCACGAGCGCGCCGTTCTCCAGCGACGCCGCGACCTCACCCTCGCTGAACCTCTCGGACCGCATCATCCAGGTGAGCAGCGCGACGGTCAGCTCCTCGTCGGAGTCCCGGGCCAGCGCTACGAGATCAGGTGCCTGGTTGCCCATACCGTGCCCACCACGACGTTCCAGCGTCCGCCGGTACTCGACATCGGTCAGCGCTCCCCCGTTGCAGACCTCCATGACCTTCTCGGTGTCGCGGTCGTAGATCGGGTAGCGGATGTTGAAAGAGCCGTTCTCGTTCCGATCTCCCCCCGCCCACACGACCGCGCGGACACCGCGCAACCGCTCGATCGCCGGGAGAAGGTCGCGCAGCGCCGCCCTCCGCTCCTCGCGCACCTGTCCGTCCTCGACTGCCGATCTGTCCCTACTCGCGCTCATGCCCGTCTCCGCTCCGGCGCCGTCCGGTGACGCCGCCACTGCGCACCGTAGGCGCCGGGTCCGACAGCGCGCCCCGTGTGACCTCGCCTTTCGCGCGCGTCCGCCGGCTCCGGGCGGCGCACTGGCGGATTGGGTGCTCGAACGTGCACGGACGTACCCTGGGATGACGACGGCGAGGGCCGCCGGAGCACCGAGGAGGACGCGTGACGGAGACCGCCGAGGACACCGGGACGACCGGGCAACCCGCTGGTCCCGACGGGTCCGGGGCCCACGCGAACGTGCGCTCCGAAGTCGCGCGACGCCGCACCTTCGCCGTGATCGCCCACCCGGACGCCGGCAAGTCCACGCTCACCGAGGCGCTGGCGCTGCACGCCCGGGTCATCACCGAGGCCGGAGCCGTCCACGGGAAGTCCGGCCGTCGGTCGACCGTCTCCGACTGGATGGAGATGGAGAAGGCCCGCGGCATCTCCGTCAGTTCCACTGCGCTGCAGTTCACGTACAAGCCGGCCGGGTTGCCGGAGGACGACGACCCCTATGTGATCAACCTCGTCGACACCCCCGGCCACGCCGACTTCTCGGAGGACACCTACCGCGTCCTCACCGCCGTGGACGCCGCGGTCATGCTCATCGACGCCGCCAAGGGCCTCGAGCCGCAGACGCTCAAGCTGTTCCGGGTGTGCAAGCACAACGGCCTGCCCATCATCACGGTGATCAACAAGTGGGACCGGCCGGGGCAGGCGCCGCTGGAACTACTGGACGAGATCACCGAGCAGATCGGCCTGGTCCCCACCCCGCTCTTCATGCCGGTCGGTATCGCCGGCGACTACCGGGGCCTGCTCCGTCGCGGCCCCGACGGGGCGCCAGAGGAGTACATCCACTTCACCCGCACCGCCGGCGGCTCGACCATCGCCCCGGAGGAGCACTACGACCCGGCCGCCGCCGCCGAGCGCGAGGGCGATGTCTGGGAGACCGCCGTCGAGGAGTCCGAACTGCTCTCGGCCATGGGGCAGGACCACGACCAGGAGCTCTACCTGGCGGGCGAGACCAGCCCGGTGATCTTCGCCTCCGCCATGCTCAACTTCGGCGTCCACCAGATCCTCGACGCGTTGGTCGAGCTGGCACCGTCGCCGCACGCGTGGGACACCGTCACCGGCGCGCCGCGTGAGACCTCGGACCCGTTCTCCGCCGTCGTGTTCAAAGTGCAGGCCGGCATGGACGCCGCGCACCGCGACCGGCTCGCGTTCATGCGCGTGGTCTCCGGCGAGTTCGAGCGCGGCATGGTGGTCACCCACGCCCAGTCCGCCAAGCCGTTCACCACGAAGTACGCGCTCACCGTCTTCGGCCGCGACCGCACCACCGTCGAGACCGCCTACCCGGGCGACGTGGTGGGCCTGGTCAACGCCACCGCGCTGGCCCCCGGCGACACCCTCTACACCGGTAAGAAGGTCCAGTTCCCGCCGATCCCACAGTTCGCCCCCGAGCACTTCGCCGTGGTCCGCGCGCACTCGCTGGGCAAGTACAAGCAGTTCCGCAAGGCCATCGACCAGCTGGCCGCCGAGGGCGTGGTGCAGATCCTGCGCAACGACACCCGCGGCGACGCGAACCCGGTCATGGCGGCGGTCGGGCCCATGCAGTTCGAGGTGGTGACCGCCCGCATGAAGACCGAGTTCAACGTCGAGGTCGTCGTCGACAACCTGCCCTACTCCATCGCCCGCCGCACCGACGCCGCCTCGGCCGACGAGCTCGGCCGCCAGCGCGGAGTGGAGGTGTTCCAGCGCACCGACGGCGAGCTGCTGGCCCTGTTCGGCGACAAATGGCGTCTGCAGTACATCAGCAAGGAGATGGATCACCTCACCATCGAACCGCTGGTCGCCGACACCAACTGACCCTCGAGTCACACACGCCCCACCGGGCCCGCGAAAGCTCTGAACAACCGTCCAGAACTTGCTCGGATAGGGCTCGGAACGGCCCACCCTTGGTTAACCCCGGTGATTCACGGGGATCTGCGGATCGCTGGGCGAAAATAGACCGAAGTGCTTCCTGAACAGGGGAAACTGGGACTTGTCTAAGGTTCCATGTTCTCCAGCAGAAAGCACTCGGTAGTTGAAGCTTACTTCGTGGTCGGCCGGGCTGTCCGTTACTGCTGATGGTGTCGGGGTGGTCTCTCATGCCGGGGCCATCGCTCCGCGCCTTCTGGCTGATCAGGTCGGTCTGACCGCCGCGCTGTCAGGGGCCATGGCCCGCCGCCGGTTCATCCCGATCCACGACCGCGGCCGGGTGCTGATCGACGTCGCGGTGATGCTGGCCGATGGCGGCGAGTCCATCTCAGACATCGGCGTCCTGCGCCACCAGTCTGGCGCCCTGGGCCCGGTGGCCTCGGCGCCGACAGTGTGGCGCACACTCGATGAGGTCACCGCCGGCAAGCGCAAGAAGATCCAGGTGGCGCGGGCTCAGGCACGGCGGCACGTGTGGTCCCACCTGCCCGGCGGGGTGCCCGCATCCAAGTGCGCGGGCCGGGACCTGGGATCGACGATCGTTCTCGATGTGGACGCCACCATCGTGGTCACCCACAGCGAGAAGGAGAACGCCGCGCCGACGTACAAGCGCACGTTCGGCTACCACCCGATCGGCGTGTGGTGCGACAACACAGAAGAGTTCCTCGCCGCGAGCCTGCGGCGGCGACACCCCGGCCGTGGCGTGCGATCACTACCACCGCCACGCCGAGGACGTCCGCGACCTGGCCGCCCTGGGCGTCGACGACTACCGGTTCTCGATCTCCTGGTCGCGGGTCCTGCCCACCGGGCGCGGGCAGGTCAACCGGCCCGGCCTGGACTTCTACTCGCGGCTCGTCAACGACCTCCTGGCGGCCGGGATCCGCCCGGTGCCCACCCTCTATCACTGGGACCTTCCCCAGGCCCTGCAGGACGAGGGCGGCTGGCTGAGCCGGGACACCTCGCAGGCCCTGGCCGACTACACCGCCGTGGTGGTCGACGCCCTCGGCGACCGCGTCACCCGCTGGCTCACGCTCAACGAGATGAACGTCCACACCCTCTACGGCCACGGACTCACCGATCACGCGCCGGCGCTCGGGATGGGACTGGACTGCCTGCCCGTGGCCCACAACCTGCTCCGCGCACACGGTCTGGCGGTCGGGGCGATCCGTGCCGCCGGCCCCCGGCACGAGGTCGGGGTGGTGCAACAGCACTTCCCCGTCATCGCCGCGACCGACTCCCCGGAGGACGTCGGGGCCGCCGAGATGTTCCGCATCCTGACCAACTGGCTGTTCTCCGATCCGGTCCTCCGGGGCGCCTACCCGGAGGACTGGGTGGCCGAGCTCGTCATGACCACCGCCGGCCTGACCGCCGACCAGCTCGAGCAGGACCTCGTCGTCATCGCGAGCCCCCTCGACCACTACGGCGTCAACTACTACGAACCCACGGTGATCGAAGCCCCCCGCGAGGACACGGACTACTCCGGGGTCCTCGAGGTCGACTTCCCGGAGGACATGCCGTTCCGCCCCGTGCGGATCGAGGGTGTGGAGCGGACCGACTTCGACTGGCCCGTCGTGCCGTCGGGTCTCACCGACATCCTCACGACACTCCACGAGAGGTACCCGGGGTTGCCGCCGGTGACGATCACCGAGAACGGGTGCTCGTACCACGACGGCCCCGGAGCGGACGGGGCCGTCCACGACGAGCGCAGGATCGACTACCTGCGCGCGCACCTGGCGGCGGTGGTGGACGCGGTCGACGCCGGCGTGGACGTGGAGGGGTACTACGTGTGGTCGGCGATGGACAACTTCGAATGGGCCGCCGGGTACGCCGAGCGCTTCGGTCTGGTGCACGTGGACCACACCACCCTCACGCGGACCCGCAAGGCCTCCTGGTACTGGTATCGCGACCTGATCGCCCGGCACCGGGAGCGAGTCGCAGGCTTTGGTCCGACACGGGCCTCCGGGGCGCATCCGGCGGTCTAAGCTGGGCAGATGACCACCGATTCGGCCACCGGGCGCCGTCGAACTCTGGGCCTTGTCAGCGTGTGCGCGTCCGTCGCGCTCCTCGGTTCGGCGTGCGGGACACCGGTGGCGACACCGGGCCCCGACGAGAGCCCGGCCGCCTACTCGGGCCTCGAGGTGAACGAGGACCGGATCGACTACGCGGTCGGCAAGGTCACCGACATCGTCGAGGAGGAGATGGACGCCTCCGGTATCCCGGGCGCGGCCGTGGCCGTGGTGCACGGCGGCGAGGTGGTCCTCGCGGAGGGGTTCGGCGTCCGTGACACCGGCACGGGCGCCGAGGTGGATGCGCGGACCGTGTTCCCGTTGGCCTCGATCTCCAAGTCGGTCAGCGCCACGGTGGTGGCAGCGGAGAGCGCCGACGGCCAGGTCGACTGGTCCACCCCCGTCAGCGAGTACCTGCCGTGGTTCGAGCTCTCCGATCCGCAGGTGTCCCCTCTCGTGACCGTCGGCGACGTCTTCGCGCATCGCTCCGGGCTCCCCGAGCACGCGGGCGACGACCTCGAGGACCTGGGCTACGACCGACCCGCGGTCCTGCACGGGCTGCGCCACCTGCCGCTCACTCCGTTCCGAACCTCCTACGCGTACACCAACTTCGGTCTCACCGCGGGGGCCGAAGCGGTGGCGGTCGCGGCCGGGACGCCCTGGGACGAGCTGGGTCGCGAGCGGATCTTCGACCCGCTCGGCATGACCGACACCTCGTTCTCCCACGACGAGCTGCTCGAGCGGGACAACCGGGCGGTCGGCCACGTGCGCGCCGACTCCCCCGACTCCCCCGACTCCGCGGACCAGAGCGACCCGGACGGGGACTGGGTCCCGGCCGATCCCCAGCGCGACCCCGACGCCCAGGCGCCGGCGGGGGGCCTGAGTTCGTCGGTGACCGACATGGCCGCCTGGATGGCGATGGTGCTCGACGACGGCAAGGGGCCCGGCGGTTCCCAGGTCGTGCCCGCCGAGGCGCTGCGCGAGGCCCTCACCCCGCAGATCGTCTCCTCGCCGCCGCGGGCCGCCGCGGACCGTCCCGGGTCCTACGGCTACGGGTTCAACATCGGTACCAGTTCCTCGGGTCGGGTCCAGTGGAGCCATTCCGGGGCGTTCGCGCTCGGGGCGGGCACCGCGATGCTCATGCTGCCCTCGCTCGACCTGGGGATCATCACGGTGACCAACGCCTCGCCGAGCGGGGTGGCGGAGACGATCAACGCCAGGTTCGCCGACTACGCCCAGTACGGCGACCCCACGCTGGACTGGCGGGATCTGTTCGGCCAGGCGTTCGCGTCACTGCTCGACCCGGTCGGGGACCTGGTGGACGCGACCCCGCCCGCCGATCCGGCACCGTCGAGGGACCCGGCCGAGCTGGTCGGGACGTACCGCAACGACTACTTCGGGACCCTCGAGGTCAGAGAGTCGGAGGACGCGCTGGAGATGACCGTCGGCGGCGCCGCCGCCTGGCCACTCGACCCCTGGGACGGCGACACGTTCGCGGTCGAACCGCGGAGTGAGAACTGGCCGCCGGGGTCGCGGGGTTCCGTGACGTTCGACGACGACGAGGTCACCGTCGAACTCCTGGACGGCAACGGTCTCGGGACCTTCACCAGGGCGCCCGCCGGGGACGAACCCGGCGATCCCGGATCCCCCGACTGACCGCGGGCGTCCGCCGCCCCCGGCGCAATCGGAGCCCCCGAGCCCGGGCCCGCAGGGAGGGTCAGCGCGGTGCCGGCAGCTTCCCGGCGCGCCGCCGGTCGCGT
This sequence comes from Dietzia sp. Cai40, assembly GCF_014145165.1. Lineage (NCBI taxonomy): Bacteria > Bacillati > Actinomycetota > Actinomycetes > Mycobacteriales > Dietziaceae > Dietzia > Dietzia sp. Cai40. The sequence continues at coordinate 18,627 of NZ_JAALEB010000509.1, forward strand.
TTGGCATCGGCGTCGGGAGTGGTCATGAACGTCGAGAACCACGTCATCCGGGGGTCGGCGTCCACGAGGAAGGCCTTGACCGCGAGGGTCAGCGGCACGGCCAGGATCGCGCCCAGAGCACCGGCCACCGACGCCCAGAACACCAGCGAGAGGAACGTGACGGTGGGGGTCAGCCCCACGGCGTCGCCGGTGAACTTGGGCTGGATGAAGCTCTGGATCACCAGGTTGATCACGCTGTAGATCACCACCACCCAGATGGCGTCGACCGGTCCCCCGGTCAGGAGCGCGAACAGCGCGGGTGGCACGAGGCCCAGGACGAAGCCGATGTTAGGGATGTAGTTGGTGACGAAGGCCAGGACGCCCCAGACCAGGGCCAGCGGCACACCGATGATCATCAGTGCGATCACGTCGATGACCGCCACGATGAGACCGAAGATCGTCGAGACGATCCAGTACGACTTCACACCGTCGGTGAACGAGCTGAGGGCGTCCGCCAGCCGGGGCCGCTGGCGCGCGATCACCGCCCGACGGCGGGTGATCCCCGGTACGTCGAACACCAGGAAGGTCAGTGCGATCACCAGGACGGTGAGCTGCCCGCCCGCCGAGGACAGCTGCCCCGCCACGTTCTGGACGGTGCCGATCACGGTGCCGGGGTCGACTCCCGCCAGGCTCGAGGAGACCTGGTCCTCGCTCACCCCGAACCGTCCGAGGAACTCGATGGTCTGCTCGTACAGTTCGACGAACTTGTCCTGGTAGCGCGGGATCTCCTCGGCGGCGATCCACAGCGCCCACACGAGCATCCCCACCAGCGCGGCCAGCAGGAGGTAGAGCACCAGCAGGACGATGATCATCCCGCCCCACCTCGGCAGGCCGGCACGCTCGAGCAACCGCTGCAGCGGCTGGGCGGCGATCACCAGGTTCAGGGCGAGGAAGGCGGGCATGACCAGGTTCGCGTGCTGGGAGATCCCCCAGAGCACGACGAACGCGGCGGCCAGGGACACCACGGTGACGCCGGCGATCCCCCAGCCCTTGGGCTCCTCGTGCGGGGCGAGCACATCGGGTTCGCGCGCGCCGTCACCGGTGGTGGTCATGGCCCCTCCTCGACCCGCGCCCCGTGCGCTGGACGCCGATCAGAGTAGACCCTGTCAGCCCCCGGTCAACGCCGAACGAATGGCGTCCACGTGAACGTCGTCGAGGTCGGCGGGGTCCCAGGTGGGGTTGCGGTCCTTGTCGATCACCACGGCCCGGACGCCTTCGACGAAGTCCGGGCGGGCGGTGATCCATCCGCCCAGCGCCAACTCGGCCGCCAGGCACTCTCGCAGATCGCTCGCGGCCGCCCCTGCGCGGAGCAGCTCGATGGTCGCGATGACGGACGTGGGGCAGTGCGACCGCAGCATCTCGAGGGTCGAGGTGGCCCACTCGTCCTGCGCACCGGACTCCAGGGCCGCGACCATCTCCTGCACGGTCGCACGGGAGAAGACGTCCTCGATCCGGTCGATGTGCTTCTCGACCGCGGACTCCCCCGCCGCCGAGTGCTCGAGGCCGTGGCGCTCCAGGGCGGCGTCCAGGCCATCGGACCCGATGGCGGAGACGAAGGCGTCGCGGTCGGCGTCGTCGATCAGATGGGTGGCCAGACCCGTGTAGAGCGCGTCGGCGGAGTTCATCCGGACCCCGGTGGTGCCGAGGTAGATCCCCACCGCGAGGCCCCAGGTCCCGCCGCCGCACAGGCGGGGCAGGAAGTGGCTGGCGCCGACGTCGGGGATGAACCCGATCGCCGTCTCCGGCATGGCCATCATGACCTTCTTGGTGACCACGCGGTGCGAGCCGTTGATGGAGATCCCGAGGCCGCCGCCCATCGCGACGCCGTGGATCACGGCGACGGTGGGCACCCGGTGCGTGTGGTACGCGAGGTCCATCGCGTACTCCTCGGAGAAGAACTCCCGGTTGGTCTGGTGCTCGCCGGCGGCCGCGGCGTCGCGCAGCGCGCGGATGTCGCCGCCCGCGCAGAACGCCTTCTCCGAGGTACTGGTGGTGACGACGGCCTCCACTCCCGAGTCCTGCGACGCGGCATCCAGGGCGGAGTGCAGGGCCCGGCACATGGGCAGGTCGAGGGAGTTCAGTGCCTTGGGGCGGTCCAGGACGATGTGCTGCATCCGGCCTTCTCGCCGGGTGGTGACGAATTCGCTCATGCCCCCAGTGTGGCAGGCCGGTCTGTGCCCGTCGCCGGGATACTAGGAATTCCTACCTAGGCCGCCCCCGCCGCCCCGCCCGGCGTCAGGTCGCCGATCGTGCCCCGCCTCCGGTCAGAGCAGCTCCGACGCCACGTCCGGGACGTACTTGAACTCCTCGCGCGGCGGGCGCTCGTAGCTCGCACCCTCGGGTCGTTCCGGGATCTCGAACGTCGGCGGCTCCAGCTTCTCCCACGGCACGGTGGAGAGCAGGTGCGAGATGACGTTGATGCGCGACCGCTTCTTGTCCTCCGACTCGACCGTGTACCAGGGCGCCTCGGGGATGTCGGTGTGGATGAACATCTCGTCCTTGGCACGGCTGTACGCCTCCCACCGGTTGATGGACTCCAGGTCCATCGGCGAGAGCTTCCACCGGCGCATGGGGTCGTCGTGCCGCGAGCGGAAGCGGCGCTCCTGCTCCTCGTCGGACACGGAGAACCAGTACTTGCGCAGCATGATCCCGTCCTCCACGAGCAGGCGTTCGAAGATCGGCGCCTGGTGCAGGAAGCGGCGGTACTCGTCCGTGGTGCAGAAGCCCATCACTCGTTCCACGCCGGCCCGGTTGTACCAGGAGCGGTCGAAGATCACGATCTCCCCGGCCGCGGGCAGGTGCTCGATGTAGCGCTGGAAGTACCACTGGGTCTTGTGCACCTCGGTCGGGGCGGGAAGCGCGACCACGCGGGCGAACCGCGGGTTGAGGTACTGGGTGATGCGCTTGATCGCCGACCCCTTGCCGGCGGCGTCGCGGCCCTCGAACACCACGACGAGCCGGTTCCCGGTCTCCTTGAGCCAGGCCTGCATCTCCACGAGCTCGGCCTGCAACCGCTCGAGCTCGGCCTCGTACGCCTTCTTGGGCAGTTTCTCCAGGCCGCTGGCGAGTTCCTTCTTCTTCGACCCGTTGTTGCCGCTCTTCGAGGACGTGCTCTTCCCGCTCGAGGTGGCCTTCTTGTCGTCCTTCTTGCCGCTCATGCCCGCGATCCTACGGCCCCGGGCGCACCCGGCCCGGCTCTTCGGATGCGGTCCGCAGCCGGCTCGCGCGATAATGGATGGCGTGAGGTCCCGTGACAGCATCCTCGACGCGACCCGAGCGGTGATCGGGGACGTGGGGTTCGACGGGGTCAATATCGCCGTCGTGGCCAAGCGGGCCGGGGTGAGTCGGCAGACGGTGTACTCGATCTTCGGTACCCGTGAGGAGTTGATCGGCGAGGCGGTCACCGAGCGGTTGACCGCGCTGGTCGGTGCCTACGAGTCCGTGATGGACTCGGCCGACTCTCTGCTCGAGGTGCTGGTGGAGATCGTGATCGAGGCCCGGCGACGCATCCTCGGGGACCCGCTGCTGCGAGCCCTGACGTTATCCGGCGAGGGCAACCCGATCCACCATCCGGGTGCTGTCGACAGATCCCTCGAGTACACAGCCCACCTGCTCGGTCCGGCGATCGAGCGATTCCCCGAGTTCGCCGACCGCATCGACTTCCTCGCCGACGTCGGCGTCCACATCGGCTGGTCGGTGATGGTGCTCGACGATCCCGACTCCCGCTCCGACGCCGACCTGCGGGCGTTCCTCACCGCCTGGCTCGCACCACTGCTGCAGCCGCCATCGTGAGCGCTCTGCTCGTCCTCTGGGACCTCGACCTCACGTTGCTCGACCCCGCCGGGTTCGGTTCGCGGATGATCGCCCCCGCGCTCGCCGAGATGGTCGGCGGCGAGCCCGTCATGGACGTCTCCTTCGCCGGGCGGACCGACCGCGCGATCTGCACCGACCTGCTCGGGCGGAACGGGATCGACCCCCGCGAGGACCTCGTCACCACGCTGCTCCACGCCGTCGCCGAGCGGTGCGAGGCGCACGGGCAGGACCTGCTCGACGCGGGAGGTGGGGCACTCCCGGGAGCTCACGAGGCGATAGCCGCCCTCGCCGCGGTAGACGGGCTGCACCAGGGGATCGTCACCGGCAACATGCGACGGACGGCGCTGCTCAAGCTCCGGGTGTGTGGGTTCGACGGGCTTCCCGATCCGCGGCTCGGGGCGTTCGGGGATCACCACGCCGACCGCGCCGACCTCGTCCGCGGCGCCCTCACCACCGCCCGCGCACGCGGACTCGAGGTGTCCGCTGAGCGCGCGGTGGTGATCGGTGACCACGTCCACGATGTCCGCGGCGCACTCGACGCGGGGGCCCGCTGCGTCGCCGTCGCCACCGGTCGGGTCTCCGCTGACGAGTTGCGATCAGCTGGTGCCCACGCCGTCCTGCCGAGCCTCACCGATGCCGACGCCCTGCTCTCCGCCTGTCTCGCCCACACTCGCGCGCATCCCTCGTCGGCCGATTGACGCTCCCAGCCCCTGCCTCACGCGCACCCCGGCGCGCCCCGGCGCTCCCCCACCCCGCCGCG
>NZ_JAALEB010000051.1:0-6020 GCF_014145165.1 Dietzia sp. Cai40
CGCACGCTCCCGCGGCTGACGATGAGCACCTCCTCGCCCCCGTCACCCGAGCGATTGAGCAACGTCCCGATTCGATCAGCCATCGGAAGAGCCTTCCGTCCGGAATCTGTACCACTACACACTAGACCCCGAGGGACGACGTTTCGTAACTCTAGAAACCACCCTGTGACACAGCGGCGATGGCGGACTCGCGCTCGTCCCGCATGGGTGTACCCAAAAGAGACTAGTCGGAGCCTCACTTGCCGACGTGTGAACCGAACCGATATTCGGTGAGTTCTCCCGGCGCCTGGTGGCAGTAAAGTGCCTGGCAGCCCGAACTTTCCGCGCCGACGCCGATGGGCTCCGCCAGATGCACGCCTGGCGTAGTTCTTCAGTAGTGAACGCCGGACGCAACTGCCCAAGAGTGAGTACCAACGACGATGTGACAATGCTGCGAAGCTTGGATAGTATGCAGATGAGCAATGAGTCGGCCCTCTGGGCTTACGCCCCGACAGTCGGCCAGGCCCCTCGGTGTAGCTACGGCAGCCAGGGGCTGCTCTTTTTTGTGCCTCGCCTAGTCCCCAGCCTCAAGAAAATACACTTGAGGCTTCACGATCTCGAAGAGCTCGTTGGTGCCGTCTGTGTGAGTGATGGTTCGGCGGAACGCGGATGACACGAGATCTGGAAGCCACAGCAGCCGCTCGGCACTCGGAGAGGTCTGCAGGAGTCGCGTATTTCGTGGGATCCGATTTTCGCGGATCAATTCTTTGTGGTTCTTGTCATCCTTATTCCGGAAGTTTCTCTGGTTACGCTCTTCGAGGATGAGCAACTCTATAGGGCTCCAACTGCCGGCCCGGCCAGCGGCGAGTTCTTCCGCCAACGACCGATAGCAGGCGCGGCGAGCGTCTTCTGCGTCATGGTCGACGGGGTCTACGGACACCTGATGGGCAATCACGCAGGTCTCCTTCCCGTCAGCGAGATACCCGAGCATGTCCTCAGTAGCCCGTCGCCCTCCTGCCGTGAGCAGAGCCTCGGTGGTGTGCCAGTGCGTCGAGCCCGCAATCTCGAGAAGCCCTCCGCGCAACTCGTCCATGTCATCTTGAGCAACTACAACCGCGGTGAAAAGATAGAACGTCTTGCGGTGGTGCCCTATCGGATCCGGCGCCTGATAGGACTCGTCGAGGTAGGCGACGTGACTCTTTGTTCGGCGGTACGCCTCGGCGACAATCGACGCCTTGCGGTCAGAGAAGCCCATCTGGGGCATCTTAGACTCGCGCCGGCAGCGCACCTTCGACTCGGCCACAATGTACACACCCCAAACATTGCAACGACAGGCTTCTCCCTACGAGGGTGTCAGGTGCGATTTTTCCTAGTCGTCCTGCTTCTTCTTCGCCTCAATCAGTCGGACGGCGCGTGCGTTAACGCGATCCGAGATCAAGGGAAGGAGGCGGAGCACAAAGTGCCCGGCCCCAAGTAGCAGGACGGCCGCGAGGTCCAGCTTGTCGACGACGTCGAGAACCTGCATATCGCAACCTCCCCTCATGGTGGAGAGATGCCACGCCTGGCCGATTGCCAGGCTGAGTGCCGCGGCCAGATACTGGCCAGCGACCTGAACTGCGCCTGGGCGCAGGCTGCCAGCGTCATAGCCAGCAGGTTGTTGCGGCGAGCAAAATGACGAAAACCCGGTCGATGACCGGGTTTTTGAGCGCATGAATCCGCAACAAGAGAAATATAGCATTTCGACTGTCAAACTCGGCGAATACTCCAAGTCCAGTCGTTGCGCGAGAATAAGCAGTCTCTAGCGGTGCGTCCGGGAACTTCCTGACGGGGAATGACGGACAATCAGAGCAACCCCACCACTTGCATCCTGAAAGGTTGCTCACGTGTCATCGCCTTGGCTCACTACTGCTGTTTCGGAGTTCGGGCAGCGTTGCAAAGCCAAGTTGGCCGGTCCGGGGAGCCTGTCAAGATAATTGTGTGAATTTGGGTTAGTGATGTCTGTCACATGTGGGGGTCGAAGCGTTCCGGGTAGGCCAGTGCGAGTTCGGCCAGTGCGGCTCGCCAACCGTGGATGGTGGCGCCTTCGACGAGTCTGGGGATCGATTTCCGGGGGCCTGCGTGGCCGTCTGCTCGGCGTTGAGCGTCCTTGGCGCGTTCTCGGTCTCGTCGGTCCTCGATGTTGCGTATGGCTAGCCATAGCAGCTTGATCGCGGCGGCATCGCTGGGGAAGTGCCCGCGGTTCTTGGTGATCTTGCGCAGCTGGTAGTTCAGCGACTCGATCGAGTTCGTGGTGTAGATCAGCTTGCGTGTGGCTGGGCCGAAGGCCAGGAACGGGATGAACCGCTCCCAGGCGGCCTCCCACGACCTGACGGCGGTGGGGTACTTGGCGCCCAGCGGCGATTCGGCGAAGGCCTCCAGTGCGGCTCTGGCGGCCTCGGCGTTGGCGGCGGTGTAGATCGGCTTGAGTGCCTTGGCCACGTTCTTGCGGTCGCTGTAGGACACGAACCGCATCGAGGCCCGGATCAGGTGCACCACGCAGGTCTGCACCTCGGCGAAAGGCCAGGTCGCGGCAATCGCCTCGGACAGTCCGGTCAGCCCGTCGCAGGCCACGATCAGGACGTCTTTGACGCCGCGATTGGCCAGTTCGGCGCACACGCTGGCCCAGAACGCCGCGCCTTCCTTGGCCTGCACCCAGATGCCGAGCACGTGCTTGACGCCCTCAAGATCGACCCCGACCGCGATGTGGGCAGCGCGGGTCTTCACGTGGGCTCCATCGCGGATCTTGATGTGGATCGCGTCCAGGAACACCACCGGGTAGAACGCCTCCAACGGGCGGTGCTGCCAGGCGGCGACTTCGTCCAGGACCGCGTCAGTGACGTTGGCGATGGACTCGTGCGACAGCTCCACCCCCAGGGTCCGCGCGAGGTGGTGCTCGATCTCCCGGACGGTCATTCCGCCGGCGTACAGCGAGATGATCTGGTCCTCCAGCCCGCCGAGCCGGCGGGCGCCCTTCGGGACGAGCTGGGAGGCGAACGAACCCTGCCGATCGCGGGGCTGATCCAGCTCCACCGGGCCGACCTCGGTGGCCACGGTCTTGCGCGAAGTGCCGTTGCGGTGGTTTCCGTCCCCGCCACGGGCGTGGGCATCGCGGCCCAGATGCTCGGTCAGCTCGGCGCCCATGCCCCGCTCAAGGACGGCCTTGAGCATCTCGTTCAAAAAGCCGTCCTTGCCAGTCAACTCCAACCCTCGCGAACGGGTCTCGGCGAGTACGTGATCAATCAGCGCATCCGAGAACACCTCCCGGCGAAGCCCAGCAGCATCTGATACATCCGTAGCGTCGTGGTCGTCAACAGCCATAGCGTTCATGATTCCTCCTCCGGATCAACTCACACAGACCATCTGACACGCCCGGTCCGGGTGAGGCAGAAGCGGCGATCCGGGCTCCGATCGAACAGTTACTCGCCGCCGCTGGCGAGCACCTTTCCTTGGATGTGGTCCCACACGACGAGGTCCGCGACGACGACCGCGGCGTTCGTCCCGACTACGCGATCAGCGTCGGCGGTGCGATCACTGGGTACGTCGAGGTCAAGAAGCCTGGCGCCAACTTAGACCCGGTCTCCATGCGAGGCCACAACCTCAAACAGTGGACGAGGCAGAAGGACCTCCCGAACCTGATCTACACCAATGGCACGGAGTGGCGGCTCTACCGCGATAGCGAGCCGGTCGGAGATCCGATACACCTTGCCGGCGGGCCGCTCCGCACGGCTGGAGCGGAGCTTTCCGCGCCCGCAGAGTTCGAGCAGTTCCTGACCGACTTCCTGCGGTGGGAGCCAGCGCCCATCACCAGCGTGATCGCTCTCGTTCGGGCTATCGCGCCGCTGACTCGACTTCTGCGCGGTGAAGTCTTGGACCAGCTCGCCACCGAGCAGCGCAAGATCAAGGCGGGAGCTCGACGCGAAGATCAGCCATTCCATGGACTCGCCAGGGACTGGCGACACCTGCTATTTCCGACCGCTGACGACGCGACCTTCGCCGACGGCTACGCGCAAACCGTCACGTTCGCCCTCCTCCTCGCCCGAACCGAAGGCATCACACTCGCCGATACCGGCGGCCTGCACGCAGTGGGCACGAAACTTGCGGGACAACACTCCCTCATGGCCCGAGCGCTTCAACTGCTGACCGACTACGTCGCAGCTGACTTCAAGGTCACCATCGACCTCCTGGTGCGTGTCATCGACGCCGTGCAGTGGCCGAAGGTCCGCGCCGGCCGCCGCGACACCTATCTCCACCTGTACGAAACCTTCCTCGACGTCTACGACCCGCAGCTGCGGCAAAAATCCGGTTCGTACTACACACCACGTGAAGTGGTCGAGCAAATGGTCCGCCTCACCGAAGAAGTCCTGGAAACACGATTGGGTAGAACCGCAGGATTCGCCGACCCGGATGTGGTCGTGGCCGACCCCGCGATGGGCACGGGCACATTCCTACACACGATCATCGAGCACGTCGCGGCCCGAGTGGCCGAGCGAGACGGGCAGGGCGCCGTTGCGGGGGCAGTAAGCCAACTCGCCAAGCGGCTTGTCGGATTCGAACTCCAGACGGGCCCATTCGCCGTCGCCGAACTGCGTGCCACCGACCTACTCACCGATCTCGGTGCCAACCTCCCACCGGCAGGCCTGGGAATGTACGTCACCGACACCCTCGACGACCCCCACGCCGAACAGACCCAACTCGGATCTGGCCTTGAGTTGATCAGTCGGTCTAGGTCGAGGGCTGCCCGTATCAAGGCTAAGTCCAAAGTCACTGTGGTGATTGGCAACCCGCCCTATGACGAACGGGCACAAGGTCGCGGCGGCTGGATCGAGAACGGAAGCGACAGCGAGAAGACGAAGAAAGGCGGCGGTTACCGCCCCTTAGATGACTTCCGCGCCGAGGGAAACGGCCGCACCGAGTACGTCCTCAAGAACCTCTACATCTACTTCTGGCGGTGGGCTACCTGGAAAGTCTTCGACGCCAACGCAAACCTACCCAACGGTGACGTGGGAGTCGTTTGCTACATCACCACCTCAGGCTATCTACGCGGCGCCGGATTCAAGGGCATGCGCGAGTACCTACGCCGCACCACCAGCGAAGGCTGGATTATCGATGTCTCCCCCGAGGGAATGCGTCCCGACGTACCGACTCGAATCTTCCCTGGCGTGCAGCAACCACTCGCGATCGCGATCTTCACTCGCCGCCCGGATTGCGATTCAGATGTGCCGGCCACGATTCACTACACCGCGATCCACGGCCGACGGTTCGAGAAGTACGACGCCCTGACCAAACTGAACCTCGACGGTGACCAGTGGCGCCAAGCTCGCACAGCCTGGCAAGCACCGTTCACACCAGCAGCAGACACCGACTGGGACGACTTCCCTGCGGTCAATGACCTTCTCCCATGGACAGCTCCTGGGATAAAGCCGAACCGCACCTGGGTTTACGCGCCCGCTCGCGAAATCCTGTCGGATCGACTCCTGCGGGTTATCTCTGAGAGCGACCCCGACCGCAAGAAGGTTCTGTTTAAAGAGACGTCATCGTCCCACCTAGAAACCACCACGAAACCCCTCAGCGGTTCGGATACAGAACAAGGCACCGCCGCGCCGTTCTCCGAAGAGAAGCCGGCTCACGCCCGGGCTGCGAGGCACGTGCGGGTCGGATTTCGATCGTTCGACCGCCAATGGCTCATTGCCGATCGACGATTGATGCACCGTCCGTCCCCTGATCTCTGGGCAGCACGGCGTCCAGGGCAGATCTTCGTCGTGGAGCAGCACGCCGAAGCAATCAGCCACGGACCAGGGGTTGTGTTCTCGGCGCTGATCCCTGACATGCATCACTTCAACAATCGGGGAGGACGAGCGCTCCCGCTACTGCACCCCGGCGGGCGACCTAACATCGCCGCCGGCCTCCTTGGCGCACTGTCCACACTTACTGGGCGCCCTGTCACACCAGAGGATGTTGTCGCCTACCTAGCCCGGGTGATTCACGGGGATCTGCGGATCGCT
>NZ_JAALEB010000052.1:0-12707 GCF_014145165.1 Dietzia sp. Cai40
TCGAGGGCGTCGGCGTCACGGCCCGGCGCGGCATGACCCGCCGGTTCGCGCCTGCCGGTGTAGAGGGCGGCCACGTGCAGGGGCTGCTCCGGCAGCGAGGCCGTCAGCGAGTCCCTCTCCTGCGGCGTCGGCTCGCGGTCGACGGGCAGCATCCCGACCGCCCCGGTGGTGGGGGTGCGGAAGGAGACCTGCGCGACCGAGAACAGCGACAGGTCGCGGGTGCCGCGGGTGAGATTGCGCCGGGCGATCTCCACCAGCGACGGCAGGAGCGTGGTGGCGAGATGCCCCTTCTCGCTCTCCAGGGGGTTGACCACGGACATCGTCCTGCGCCGCTCGTCGTCGTCGTCCAGTCCCATGGCGTCGAACACCGACGGATCACAGAACGGCGAGGTGAGAACCTCGACGTGCCCGGCCGCCGCCAGGGCGTGGCCGACCGCGCGACGCCCGCGCTGGAACGCGGTCAGCCCGCGGCCGGCCGGCGCCGTCGGCAGCACCGACGGGATGTTCTCCAACCCCTCGAGGCGGAGGACCTCCTCCACCAGGTCCGCGGGCAGCGTGAGGTCCGGTCGCCAGGTCGGCGGGGTGACCGCGAGCAGCACCTCGTCGTCCCCGGTGACCGTGCACCCGACCTGCTCCAGGCGGTGGCGCGCGGTGCCGGTCGGGTAGTCCACGCCGGCGACGCGGGAGGGCCTGCCCTCATCGAACGCGATGGTCGGCATGACGGGGGCGGAACCGATGTCGGTGAGCGAGGCCTCGACCGTTCCGCCGGTGATCCCGGCGAGCAGAGTCGCCGCCCGGTCCAGTGCGGCGATCGTGGCCGCGGCGTCGACACCACGCTCGTACCGCTTGCCCGCCTCACTGGGGAGCTTGTGACGGCGGATCGTCCGGAACACCGCGAGGGTGTCCCACACGGCGGCCTCGAGGAGGACGTCCGTGGTCTGCCCGGACACCTCCGTGCTCGCGCCGCCCATGACACCCGCCAGTGAGATCGGCCCGCGATCGTCGCAGATCACCACGTCCTCGGGGTCCAGCGTCCGCTCGACGTCGTCGAGGGTCGTGAGCACCTCCCCGGACCGCGCCCGGCGGACGACGAGACCGCCCTCGAGCGTCGCGGCATCGAACGCGTGCATCGGGTGCCCGAGCTCGAGCATGACGTAGTTGGTCACGTCGACCGCCGGCGAGATCGGGCGCACGCCCGACAGCAGCAGCCGCCTGGCCATCCACCACGGTGTCCGCGCGGTGGGGTCCACTCCGGTGACCCGGCGCAGGGCGAACCGGCGGGCGCCGGACTCCTCCGTCACCTCGAGCGGCCAGGTCTCGCCCTCGGACCCGAGGCCCTGTTCGACGGCGGGATCGGCGAAGTCCAGGCCGAATCCACACGCGAGTTCGCGGGCCAGGCCGCGCGCCGACAGGCAGTACCCGCGGTCCGGGGTGACGTTGAGCTCGATGACGGTGTCGGGTCCCGCCGCCCCGGCGTCGAGGACCGGCCCGGCCGGGTCGCCGGGCTCCGCAGTGCCCTCGGCCAGGACGATGATGCCGCTGTGGTCGGATCCGATCCCCAGCTCGGACGCCGAGCAGATCATGCCCTCACTGGGCTTGCCGTACGTCTTCCGCCTGCCGATCTCGAACCCACCGGGAAGGACGGTTCCGGGCAGCGCGACGACCACCAGGTCGCCCGCCTCGAAGTTCCGCGCCCCGCAGACGATCTGCTGCGGTTCGCCGGCACCCACGTCGACCAGGCAGAAGCGGATGGGTTTCTTGAACCCCTCGAGCTCCTCGATACTGCTGACCCGACCGATCGTGAGCGGTCCCGAGATCTCGGGCAACTGCTCCGGCTCGCCCTCGACCTCGAGGCCGACGCGCACGAACCCCGCGTCGAGCTCGGCCGGGGTCACCGACCAACCGTCGTTGGCCCGCTGCAGGATCTCGGTCAGCCAGGACTGCGCAATTCGCACTGTGGGGGTCCTTGTTCTTCTCGGGTGGAAGGGGCGGTGGGTCAGGCGCGGATGCCGAAGGGCAGCGAGAACCGCACGTCCCCCTCGACCATGTCCCGCATGTCGGACAGTCCGTTGCGGAACTGCAGGGTGCGCTCGAGGCCCATGCCGAACGCGAACCCCGAGTAGACCTCCGGGTCGATGCCGCAGGCGGTCAGCACGTTGGGGTGGACCATCCCGCACCCGCCCCACTCGACCCAGCCCGCGCCCCCCTTCTTCCGCGGGAACCACACGTCGACCTCGGCAGAGGGCTCCGTGAAGGGGAAGTAGTTGGGCCGCATCCGGGTACGGGTCTCCGGTCCGAAGAGCGCGCGGGCGAAGGCGTCGAGCGCACCGCGCAGGTGCGCCATGGTCAGCCCCTTGTCGATCGCCAACCCCTCCACCTGGTGGAACACCGGGGTGTGGGTGGCGTCGAGCTCGTCCGTGCGGAACGTCCGACCGGGGCAGGCCACGTAGATCGGCGGCTCCCGATCGAGCATCGTCCGGATCTGCACGGGCGAGGTGTGGGTGCGCAGCACCTGGCGGCTGCCCTCGGGAGCGATGTGGAAGGTGTCCTGCAGGGTGCGCGCGGGGTGGTCCGGGAGGAAGTTCAGGGCGTCGAAGTTGTAGTGCTCCGCCTCGACCTCCGGGCCCTCGGTGATCTCCCACCCCATCGCCACGAACACGTCCGCGACCTGCTCGGTGATGATCGTGATGGGGTGCTGGGCGCCCACCGGAGCCCGACCCGACGGCACGGTCAGGTCCAGGGTCTCGGCCACGAGGACGGCGGCGTCACGCTCCGCCTGCAGCTCGGCGAGGCGGGCGTCATAGGCCTGCTGGACCCTGCCCCGCGCCACGTTGACGGCCTTTCCGGCGGAGGCCTTCTGCTCCTTGGGCAGCGACCCGAGGGTCCGGCGTCCCAGCGCGATCGGGCTGCGGTCGCCCAGGTGGGCGGTCTTGGCTGCGGCCAGGGCGTCCAGGTCCGTGGCGGCGGCGAACGCCGCCTCGGCCTCCGCCGCGTACCCGGCCAGCGACTCCTCGTCGATCCGCACCTCGACAGCGCTCGTGTCTTCGCTCACCTGTGCTCTCGTCCTCCCCGTCACGGCGATCTCCGGCGACCGCCGGCGGCATCCCGCAACAGACTAGTCGATCGGGATCGGACCCCCCGGCCCACCTGCGCGTACCCCCTCGCCGCGAGGGGTCACCCGCTAACGCACCTCGTGAACGGCCCCGGAGTCCACCACGAGCTCGCGGGTCCCCCGGAAACCCTGGCGCATCCGCCGGTCGTGGGTCACCAGCAGGACCGTGCCGTCGAAGGCCTCCACGGCCTGCTCGAGCTGCTCGATCGCGGGTAGGTCCAGGTGGTTGGTGGGCTCGTCCAGCACGAGCAGGTTGACGCCGCGCTGCTGGAGCAGGGCCAGCGCCGCCCTGGTCCGCTCCCCCGGGGACAGGGACGCGCACGACCGGGCGACGTGCTCGCCGCCCAGTCCGAACTTGGCCAGCACCGTCCGACCCTCGGTGGGGTCCAGACCCGCCGGGTCCGCGGCCACGCAGAACGTGTCCAGCAGGGGCCCCGGGCCACCGAACTCCGCGCGGGCCTGGTCGACGCGACCCGCCGCGACGCCGGCTCCCGTGCTCACCCGCCCGGTGTCCGGGAGCCGATCTCCCGCGAGCAGGCCCAGCAGCGTGGATTTGCCGGACCCGTTGGCGCCGGAGATCAGCACCCGGTCCCCCGAGTCGATCTGCAGGGTCACCGGACCGAGCGCGAAGTCTCCGCGGCGGACGACGGCCTCGGACAGCACGGCCACGACCGACCCCGACCGGGGCGCGGTCGCGATCTCCATCTGCAGCTGCCACTCCTTGCGCGGTTCGGACACCACGTCGAGCCGCTCCATCGCACGCTCGGTCTGGGAGATCTTGGCGGCCTGCTTCTCCGACCGCTGGCCGGCCCGGTTGCGGATGTGCTTGTCCTTCTCGGCATCCTTGCCGCCCGACTTGCGCATGGTGTTGCGGACGCCCTTGTCGAGCCACGTCTTCTGGGTCTGCATGCGGTCCTTGAGCTGACCGACCCGGCCCGCGTACTCCTCGTATGCCTCGCGCGCCCGCTGCCGCGCCAGCGCGCGCTCGGCGAGATACGACTCGTATCCTCCGTCGAACACCGTGATCTGCCGCTGGGCCGAGTCGAGCTCGACGATCCCGGTCACACACCTGGCCAGGAACTCACGGTCGTGGCTGACCACCACCATCGGACGCCGCTCGGTCCGCATGAAGTCCTCCAACACCGCGAGCCCCGCCAGGTCGAGGTCGTTGGTCGGCTCGTCCAACAGCAGGATCTCGTACTGGCTGAGCAGCACGGCGGCGAGGGTGACACGGGCGGCCTGGCCGCCCGAGAGCGCCGACATCGGCAGACCCAGAACGGCGACGTCCAATCCGAGCCGGGCGGCGGTCACCGGGATCCGCTCGTCCAGGTCTCCACCGCCGAGGGCCAACCATCGCTCGAGGGCGTCGCCGTAGGCGTCGGCGGCCGAGTCCGAGTCCGCCATCTGCAGCGCGAGCGCGTCCATGTGCGCCTGCGCGTCGGCGACCCCGGTGGCGCGGTGCAGGAAGTCGCGCACCTCCTCGTCGTCGTGGCGCTCCACCTCCTGACGGAGGAACCCCACCGTCGCGTGCGGTGGGCTGACGGTGACCGTCCCCGACATCTCGGCGTCGGGCGCGCCGGCGAGGGCGTGGAGCAGAGTCGATTTGCCGGCGCCGTTGGGTCCGGTGAGCCCCCAGACGTCACCCTCGGCGACGACGAGGTCGAGACCGGCGAACAGGGTCCGCGCACCTCGTGAGGCTCCCAGGCCGCGGGCGGTGAGGGTGGCGGTCACGAGGCGGCGGCCTGCAGGCGCGCGCTGGTGTGGAGGCAGATCGAGGCAGCGGTGACGATGTTCAGGCTCTCGGCCCGCCCGCGGAGGGGGATGCGCACGCGGACGTCGGCAGCGTCGGCCAGCGCGTCGGGGACGCCGTGCGCCTCGTTTCCGAAGACCCACGCGGTCGGCCGGGACAGCACGTCGTCGGCGTGTTCGATGTCCACCTCACCGTCGCCGGTGGCCACCGCGACCTGGAGGCCCAACCGGTGGGCGCGGTCGACCAGGTCCGTCTCGGCGATCCCGCGCACCACGGGGAGATGGAAGAGGCTGCCGGCGGAGGCGCGGACCGCCTTGGTGTTCTCCGGATCCACCGCGCCCCCGGTGAGCCACACGGCGTCGGCGCCGAGTGCGTCCGAGACGCGGATGAGGGTGCCGACGTTCCCCGGTTCGGCCAGCGCCTGGCCCACCGCGACGAGGCGCACAGACCCCTCGTCCGGGTCCCCGGGGCCGCGGACGACCGACCGGCACAGCGCCACGATGCCCGTGGGCGAGACGGTGTCCGACAGCGCCCTGATCGCACGGTCGGTCACCACGGAGACGGTGACCCCGGATGCCGATGCGGTGGTCACGAGGGTGGCGAACCGGTCGAGCGAGTCCGCGCCGCAGAACACCTCGATCGCCGCCCCGGTCGTCAGGGCCGACTCGACCGAGTTGGCCCCCTCCGCGAGGAAGCGCCCGGCCTTGCGTCGGGCGGCCGCGCGGTGGAGCTTGGATGCGGAAACGACCCGCGGTGTCCGTTCGGTGAACGGATCCGCGGGTCGTCCGGTGCCCTCCCCGGGCAGGGTGCTGTGCGTCACATTCGCAGACGTCAGGCAGCCGGCGCGTTGACGTCGGCCGGCAGGGCCTTGCGCGCGACCTCGATGAGCGCCGTGAAGGCGGCCGGGTCGGTGACGGCCAGGTCGGCGAGCACCTTGCGGTCCACCTCGACGCCCGCGAGCTTGAGGCCCTGGACGAAGCGGTTGTAGGTCATGTCGTTGGCGCGGGCCGCCGCGTTGATGCGGGTGATCCACAGCTTCCGGAAGTCGCCCTTGCGCGCGCGACGGTCACGGTAGCTGTAGGTCATCGAGTGGAGCATCTGCTCCTTGGCCTTGCGGTACAGCCGCGAACGCTGCCCGCGGTAGCCCTTGGTGGACTCGAGTACGGTCCTACGCTTCTTCTGGGCGTTGACTGCCCTCTTCACGCGTGCCACTGGTCAATCCTCACTGATCTGGGTGGTCACCTCACGGCGACCGGAAGTACTACGTATGGGAGAGGGCTCAGAGCCCGAGGAGCCGCTTGATGCGGGGGACGTCGGCCGGGGCGACGTCCGTGCGACCGTCGAGACGACGGGTGCGCTTGGTGGGCTTCTTCTCCATGATGTGGCGGCGGTTGGCCTGCTGGCGCACGAGCTTGCCCGTCCCGGTCTTCCGGAAACGCTTGGCGGTGCCCTTGTGGGTCTTCATCTTCGGCATGATCGGTCTTCCTCACATGGTTCGTCCCGGAGACCGGCGGGGTCTCGGGTGAGCGGACGACGTGCGTCCGGTGGTCGGTGTGGTGCCGGAGTCCTACTCCGAGGCGGGGTCGGTGACCTTCGACTCCTGCGCCTTGACCCGGGTCTTGGCGCCCTTGTGGGGGGCGACGACCATGGTCATGTTACGGCCGTCCTGCTTGGCACTGGTCTCGACGTATCCGTACTCGGTGATGTCGTCCGCCAGGCGCTGGAGCAGCCGGTACCCGAGCTCGGGGCGGGACTGCTCGCGACCGCGGAACATGATCGTCACCTTGACCTTGGAGCCCTTCTCGAGGAAACGGACGACGTTCCCCTTCTTGGTCTCGTAGTCATGGGTGTCGATCTTGGGCCGGAGCTTCTGCTCCTTGACCACGGTCTGCTGCTGGTTCTTCCGCGACTCGCGCTCTTTCTGCGCCGCCTCGTACTTGAACTTTCCGTAGTCCATGATCTTGCAGACCGGCGGGCGCGCGGTGGGCGCGACCTCGACGAGGTCCAGATCGGCCTCCAGGGCCAGACGAAGTGCGTCCTCGACGCGAACGATCCCCACCTGCTCGCCCCCGGGGCCGACGAGTCGGACTTCGGGGACACGGATTCGTTCGTTGATACGTGCTTCGGCGCTGATGGGCCCTCCTCGGTAGATGGTGCTCTGTCCGCGACCGCTGGCGCGGTCGCGCATCCGCCCTCGAGGTACCCACGGCACCACCGGACACACCGGCGATACCGAGAAGGCCCCACGGCACGGATACCGGGGGCCTCTCACTCCTCACCCGTCGACGAGACGTCTCCGCGATACGCTCGCAGACCCCTCGTCGGGGGTGGTGACCATCAAACAACCCGGGGCGTCGGATGGTGGGAGATCGGACTCCTCTTGGACGTCGGAACCCACCACTAAGCGGGTTCCCACAGTCGGAGCAGAACTCTACCAGGATTCCCGGGGACCCCCAAACCGGTCCGACCGCCCGTAGTCGACCGGCCCGTGGGACAGTGTTCGGCATGAACACCGACCACCCCGCGTCCACAGATCCCGCCGCCGACGCGACCGCAGAGAGTTCTCTCGAGGACCATCTCGACGCCCGCGAGGTCGAGATCGTCGAACTCGCCGACGTCCCCGCCCAGGAGATCATCTTCCGCTCGATCGTCGTGCTGATGAGCGCCGCGGCGGAGAAGCTGGGGCTGTCCGACGACGACCCGACCGCGAGCCCGCATCTCGACCTCGACGAATCGCGCAAGCTGATCACCTCGCTCGCCGGACTCGTGACCGGGTCCGCCGAGTACCTCGGGCCGCAGGCCAGCGTGGTGCGGGATGGTCTCCAGGGGTTGCAGCGCGCGTTCCGCGAGGCCAGCGCGTTCCCCGACGAGCCCGGCGAGGGTCCTGGCGAGAAGTTCACCGGCCCCGTCTACTGACCCCCGACTGCCCGACGCCGGGGTACGCGACGCCACGGTCGCACCCTCCGGCGTCGGGTCAGCGCAGGGCCCGTGCCTTGCGTGCCGCCTTGGCCGCGGTCTTGTCCGACGCCGTCTTCCTCGCGGGCGCCTTCTTCGCGGGCGCCTTCGTGGCCGCGGCCTTGCTCGCCGCCGCCTTCTTGGCGGGCGCACCATCGACCGACGCCGGGACGGTCCGGGATCCCTCCGGGCCCTCCTGCGTGACCGGGAGGACCTGCGCGAGGAAGCGACCGGTGTGACTCTCCGGCACCGCCGCGACCTGTTCGGGGGTGCCCTCGGCCACGACGACGCCACCGCCGGCGCCACCCTCGGGCCCCATGTCGATCACCCAGTCGGCGCTCTTGATCACGTCGAGGTTGTGTTCGATCACGATGACGGTGTTGCCCTTGTCGACCAGCCCCTGGATCACCAGGAGGAGCTTGGTGATGTCCTCGAAGTGCAGACCCGTGGTGGGCTCGTCGAGGATGTAGACGGTCCGTCCACTCGACCGCTTCTGCAGCTCGGCCGCGAGTTTGACCCGCTGCGCCTCACCGCCGGACAGCGTGGGTGCCGACTGGCCCAGACGCACGTACCCCAGGCCGACCTGCGAGAGGGTCTTGAGGTACCGGTGGATCGAGGTGATCGGCTCGAAGAACTCGCACGCCTCCTCGATGGGCATGTCGAGCACCTCGGCGATGGTCTTGCCCTTGTAGTGCACCTCGAGGGTCTCGCGGTTGTACCGGGCGCCGTGACACACCTCGCACGGGACGTAGACGTCCGGCAGGAAGTTCATCTCGATCTTGAGCGTGCCGTCCCCCTGACACGCCTCGCAACGGCCGCCCTTGACGTTGAACGAGAACCGCCCCTGCTTGTAGCCCCGGACCTTGGCCTCGGTGGTCGCCGCGAACAACGTCCGGATCTTGTCGAACACCCCGGTGTACGTGGCCGGGTTGGACCGCGGGGTGCGACCGATCGGTGACTGGTCCACCTGGACCAGCTTGTCGAACGACTCCACCCCGTCGATGCGGGAGTGCCGTCCGGGAACCTGGCGCGCCCGGTTGAGCTGGTTGGCCAGCGAGGTGGCGAGGATGTCGTTGACGAGCGTGGACTTGCCCGAGCCGGACACGCCGGTGACGGCACACAGCACACCGCCCGGGAACACCACGTCGACGTTCTTGAGATTGTTCTCGCGTGCCCCGCGCACGTGGAGGACCTTCTCCGGGTTCAGTCCACGCCGCGTGTCGGGCACCGCGATCGACCGCCGCCCCGCCAGGTAGTCACCCGTGAGCGACTCCTCGCTGGCCAGCAGCCCCTCGTAGTCCCCGGAGTGCACCACCCGTCCGCCGTGTTCGCCGGCCAGGGGTCCGATGTCCACGATCCAGTCCGCCGCGCGGATGGTGTCCTCGTCGTGCTCCACCACGAGCAGCGTGTTCCCCAGGTCCCTCAGCCGGACGAGAGTGTCGATCAGGCGACGGTTATCCCGCTGGTGCAGACCGATGGACGGCTCGTCGAGCACGTAGAGCACGCCGGCGAGACCGGACCCGATCTGGGTGGCCAACCGGATGCGCTGGGCCTCCCCGCCGGACAGGCTGCCCGCCACCCGGTCCAGGGACAGGTAGTCCAGTCCCACGTCGAGGAGGAAACCCATGCGGGCCTGGATCTCCTTGAGGACCCGGCCGGCGATCATCGCCTGGCGGGAGTCCAGTTCGAGGCCGTCCAGGAACTCGGCGCAGTCCGCGACCGACATCCGGGAGATGTCGGCGATCGACCGGTCACGCCCGCCGGGGCCGGTCATCGTGACGGCGAGGATCTCCGGCTTGAGACGGGTCCCCTCACAGGCGGGGCACGGCACCTCCCGCATGTACCCCTGGTAGCGCTCCTTCTGCGACTCCGACTCCGTCTGCTCCAGTCGGCGTTTGAGGAACGACATGACGCCCTCGAACTTGGCGTCGTAGGTCCGGACCCGGCCGTAGCGGTTCTTGTACCGCACCCGGACCTTCGTCGACGCCCCTCCGAGCACCGCCTTGCGCACCTTGGCGGGCAGGTCCTGCCAGGGGGTGCGCAGGTCGAAGCCCAGGTCGTCGGCCAGTCCCGAGAGCAACTGCTGGAAGTAGTCGGCGCTCTGGCCCCCCGACCACGGGGCGATCGCGCCGTCCGCCAACGACCGCTCGGGATCGGGTATCACCAGGTCGGGGTCCACCTCGAGGTGCGAGCCGAGCCCGTCGCAGACCGGGCAGGCGCCATAGGGGGAGTTGAAGGAGAACGCGCGGGGTTCCAGGTCGTCGAGCCCGATCGGGTGGCCGTTGGGGCAGGCCATGTGCTCGGAGAACCGGCGCCGCCGGCCGGGGTCGGCCTCGTCGAGGTCAACGTAGTCGATGACGATCACCCCGTCCGCCAGTCCCAGCGCGGTCTCGACGGAATCGGTGAGCCGCTGGCGGGAGGACGGTTTGGCGGCGAGGCGGTCCACGACCACCTCGATGTCGTGCTTCTCCTGCTTCTTGAGCGTCGGCGGCTCCGCGAGGGTGTGGAGTTCTCCGTCCACCCGCACGCGGTTGTACCCGTCGGCCGCGAGTTGGGCGAAGAGGTCGACGAACTCGCCCTTGCGGGTGCGCACGACCGGCGCCAGCACCTGGAACCTGGCGCCCTCCTCCCCCTCGAGGATCTGGTCGACGATCTGCTGAGGGGTCTGACGCGAGATCACCTCCCCGCACGTCGGACAGTGCGGAACACCCGCCCGCGCGTAGAGCAGACGCAGGTAGTCGTAGACCTCAGTGATGGTGCCCACCGTCGACCGGGGGTTCCGGTTGGTGGACTTCTGGTCGATCGACACCGCCGGGGAGAGTCCCTCGATGAAGTCGACGTCCGGCTTGTCCATCTGACCGAGGAACATGCGCGCGTAGGAGGAGAGGGATTCGACGTACCGACGCTGCCCCTCGGCGAAGATGGTGTCGAAGGCCAACGAGGACTTGCCGGAGCCCGACAAACCCGTGAAGACGATCAGGGAGTCGCGCGGGACGTCGATGTCCACGCCCTTGAGGTTGTGTTCCCGTGCGCCGCGGACGACCAGACGGTCCACCATGGGTACTCCTTCCGAGGGGGATGTCGCCACGGACCCGTGGCGGTGGCCGTGCGCGCCGCATGGCCGCCGTCCCGCAGACGAAGGTACCAACGAACCCCGACACGCTTACCACCACGAACCGCCGTCGCCGCCAGTAGCCTGCAATTATGTCGAATCCCACCGAGTCCGTCCCCGAGCACATCACCCTCACCGAGGGCTACTCCGGCCGCCTGGGTGGCCGCCTGACCGGTGAGCGCTGGACCGTCGGCCCGGCCCGGTTGTCCAAGATCTCCGTCGGGGAGATGGACAACAACGTCTACGTGATCGAGTCCGTCTCGACGGGCGCGGCACTCCTCGTCGACGCCGCGAACGACGCCCCCCAGCTCATCGCGCACCTGCAGGCGCACGCCCCCGGGGTGAGAGAGGTGGTCACGACCCACCTGCACGCCGACCACTGGATCGGCCTGTCGGAGACCGTCGAGGCCCTCGGCCTCACCACCATCGCCTCACCCGGTGACGCCGGGGACATCCACGTACCGACCGACCGCCACGTCTCCCACGGTGACGAGCTCGTCGTGGGGGACCTGCGCCTCGGGGTGATCGGCCTGCGGGGTCACACCCCGGACGGCATCGGGCTCCTCCTCCGCACCGAGGAGGGGACCCACCTGTTCCCCGGGGACTCCCTCTTCCCCGGCGGACCGGGCAAGACGGGCACCCGGGAGCAGTTCGACACCCTCATGGACGACCTCGAGTCCCGGGTCTTCGCCGTGCTCGAGGACGACGTGGTGGTCCACCCCGGGCACGGGGACGACACCACGCTCGGGGCCGAGCGTCCGAACCTCGGCACGTGGCGAGAGCGCGGCTGGTGACGCCCGACGGCACCGACCGACCGGCCGATCAGAATCGTTATCCGGCCCCCGTCACAGCTGATCGTCCCAGCGCATCACGCAGGTCCGTAGGGTCCGTGGCGGGGGACGATCCTCCGACCGGAGGCGCCGGGCCGGGGTTTTCACTAGGTTCGACCACGCATCCCAATTCCCAGGAGGAACGATGATCCGACGACTCGCACGACCCATGCTCGCCACGGTGTTCGTCATCGACGGCGTGGAGACGCTACGCAATCCGCAGGCCCATGTGGCCAAGGCGGCCCCGCTCGTGGACAAGGCCGCACCCCTGGTGGAGAAGGGCGAGCAGGCCGTCAACGAGCACGTGACGACCTCCGTGCCGCCGGTCACCAAGGACACCGAGACCCTGGTCAAGGCTCTCGCGGGAGTCAAGGTCGGTGCCGGTGTGCTGTTCGCGCTCGGCAAGGCCCCCCGCCTGTCGGCCCTCGCCCTCACGGCGTCGCACCTGCCCACGACCGTCACCCGCAACGACTTCTAGGCGGAGTCCGACCCCGCCGCCAAGAGACGCAAGACCACCGGTCTGGCGACCGACGTCGCCCTGCTCGGTGCGCTCCTGCTCGCATCGGTCGACACCGCCGGCCAGCCGGGCCTGACGTGGCGTGCCCGCAAGGCCGGGGACAAGGTCTCGGCCAAGCTGCCCGGGGCCAAGGCCGAGTCCGTGGCCGCCGGCGCCGCCATCGCGGGGGTCGCCCACAACGTGGCCGACCACGCCCGCGGTGTCGCCGACTCCGTGAAGGACAAGGCCCCCGAGGTCGCGGACACCGTCCGCGAGAAGGCCCCCGAGGTCGCAGACCAGGTCCGTGGTCAGGCGTCCGGCGTCGCGGACGTGGTCCGGGCGAAGGCCCCGGAGGTCGCCGAGCTCCTCCGTGAGCGGACCGCGGCGGCACGCAAGCAGGCCGCCCCGATCGCCGCCCAGGTGAGGGACCAGGCCGGCGTCGCCGCCCACGT
>NZ_JAALEB010000053.1:0-12338 GCF_014145165.1 Dietzia sp. Cai40
AAGCCCATCGCGGTCTTGACGTCGACCTCGTTGGGCAGAGTCTCCAGGTCTCGCCCGGTGTGAGTGATCATCAGCAGGCCCGTGCCATCGGTTCGGTTGAGCCTGGTGAGCTCGTCGACGCGCTGCACCATGCCCGCGCCGGCACCGAGGGTCGCCCACATCTCGTCGAGGATCGCCAGGAAGTACCGCTGTGGGGCCAGTCCGCAGTCGGCCAGGACGTGCGCGGCTTCCATCGCTCCGTAGGCATCGGACCAGCACGCCAACAGCACCCCGGCCTTGAGGGCTTGGTCTCCTCGAGCGATAGCGGAGACGTCGATACAGATCGCGGGGGCGTCCAAGTCGATCTTGGTGGTGGTGTGCTCGGCGAACACCTGGCCCATCACGCCGTCGGTCAGCGACTCGAGGGTCTGGACCAAGGTCCGCACGGTGTGGCGGTACTCGGTGTCGTCGCTCACGAACAGTGCACGCCGAAGGCCGTCGTTGCCGGCCCGGATGAAGTCGATCAGGTCCCGCAGCAGGGGCGGGGAGGCGAACGAGAATTGTCCTGTCTCGCGCATCGTGCGCAGTGAGGTGGACACGATCAGTCCCTCGAAGTCGGCCAGCGGCCGGCCACGGATCAGCTCGGCCAGCGCCACCACCATCGTGACCTGGCGAGAATGGACCGACTCGGCGGTTTCGGTGATCGCCTCAGCTAGCTTCGTGGCCTCCTCGCTGTGTGCAGGCAGCGTGGCCAGGCGTGCCTGCATCACCGGGATCGCCTCACCCAGCGCTCCGGCCGCCAGCGGGTTGAGGTGGCCGTGGCCGTGGCCCAGGCGGATCACCTGCCCCTGCTTGCCGGCAGGGGTGACCATCGCCCGGGTCACCGGGACGTACTCGCCCTTGATGTCCCCGGCGACGATGGGGACATGCCCCTGGGCGACCGCGCCGATGAACTGCTTGCGGATGACGGTGGACTTGCCCAGGCCAGGAAGCGACAGTACGAATGCCGACGGGTTGCCGATGATGCCGGCTTTGAACCAGGACAGCACATCGCCCGAGACGTCCTGCCCGGTTTGGACGTGCACGCCCAGGGGAACACCGACCGCGGGCGCGGTGGCCCCCACGACCCACGGATTGAAACCACAGCCGTAGTTGGTCGAGGTCTGTGTCGCGCCGGGGGCAGAGACCACTGACATGCGGCCCGAGAACCTTCCCTTGAAGCCGTGGCCGTCCACCGCCGAATACCGAGCGGTGAACCGAGGCTTGCCGTAGCGCAGCGCCGAGGCCTGCCGCGCCGTGCGTGCCTGTTCGGCACGCTCGGGGTGCTCGCTGCACCACTGCTTGTATGCGCGACCCGTGGCAGTGAAGACCCACGGCTGGTCCGCATCGCCGGCGGTGATCCGGGCGTGCAGCTCCTCGAGTTCCTTCGGTCCGATCGGTGCCTTGGTGCGCCGCGCCATCACTCGGCCCTCGCAAACGACGAGATGGTCGACTTCTGGTCGAGCAGCACACCCAGCCCCATGCCTGCGATGAACGCGGCGTCCTGCTGGCCGTTGGTGGAGTGCAGCCGCAGCTGCGAACGGTTACCCAGTTGGCCGATGATCGCCGACCCCTGCTCAAGCAGCTCCGCATCCCGCAGGGTCAGCGTCACCAGGAGCGAATACTCTCCGAGCTGGCCGCCCCGCGCCAACGCTTGACGAGCGGCCTCGGTGCGCTCCAGGCGCAGCCCGGCCGAAGCCTTACCGATCGACCGGGTCTTGTTCGCCGCGTTCACCGCGTCGGTGTGCTCCTTCTCCACGGTGCGGACACCGTCGCCGGCGGCGATCGGGCGGTACACCAACGTCACCCGCTTGCGCGGGATGTCGGGCTTCGGCTCCAGCAGTGGACGCAGGACGTGGTCCGGGAACGCCGCAGCGGGCGGGGCGGCCATCTCGAATGACCGCGAGATCCAGTCCTCATGCCGGTAGCTGGCCCACTTGGCCACCGCCTGGGCGGGGCCGGCGTCCTCCCAGTCCACCCCCATCGACTCGCCCGACAGCCGCGCCCTATTGATCGACTCATCCAGGTCCGGGCGGTAGCAGCGCATCGCCAGGCCGATCGCATCCTCGGGAAGCATCGGAGTCGCCGAGACACCGGCATACTCCAGCCGCTGGTACAGGCCCGGAAGCCGCACGCCCAGGTCGGTGGCCATCGCCTCCGGGTCCTTGCGCTGCATCGCCGTGGCGGCCTTGAACGTCACCGCGATCCATGAGCGGGTCACGAGCTTGCCCTTAGCGAACTGCACCGCCGATTCGGCCTGGATACGGCGAGCGAGCTCCGGTGTTGACTCGTCGACAGACCGTTTCACTGCCGCGATCAAGTCCTGCCCGGTGGTGGGGAACGACTCCACCGTCACGGTGGCTGCCACGACGTCATCGTTGAGGGACAACTCCGCCAGCCACGCACCCCACTCCGCGGTCATGTTGTTGCGGTCAGTCACCGTCAATGGCTCCTGGCCCCGGGAGGAGGCGTCGAGCAGCACGGTGTACTGGTTGAGCGCCTGATCACGGATCATGGCGAAGTCGTTGCCGGCCACGTCGCGTCCAACGTGGAGCTCGGTCTTTGCCAGAGCCCCGGGAAGACGGTAGCGGCCACCGGGGATGCGAGAGTTCGGGCCTGATCGGTAGATCGTTGACCCGGCCTTTTCGGCTCGCCAGAACTGAAAACGCATTTGTGCCACCTCGTAGAGAGTTCGATTTCCAATACGCAAGATCGCGGGAGCCAGGTACACCACCGCGGCAAGTGCGATCAACGCACCAGCGCCCAGTCCGCCCTGCATCAGCACCAACATCGCCACGATGAACGCGCCCCCGGCGATGAGCGTTGCCCGCAGCGGCAGCCCGAACATGCCGGTTCGTTGGCTCCGCTCACCGAGGGTGTAGAGCCGCAGGTCGTTGGCTTCACCGGAGGTAGTCACCGTCTGAGCTCCTTGTCGTTACCGGTAGTGGTGGGGGGTGGCATGGGCGGCCAGAGCGCCGTCGAGCATCTGCTCGGTGGACTGCGTGGCCCGGGCTGTGCTTTGCGCCGCGGTGGCCACTGCCCCGATGCCGGCGGCAGCCATACCCAGCGCCGCGCCAGCTCCCCTCGAGGCCCCGGCTACTGCTCCACCGACTCCGGCGCCGCCACCGCCGCCCGAGGCGTTGCTCGTACCGCTGGAGGGGCTGGCGCCCGACGGCGAGCCACCACCGGAGGGAGTTGACGGTCCGCCGCCGGGGGTCGCCTGAGGTGAGGACCCGCCAGCAGAGTGCGGACCCAGATAGGCGGCTCCGTTCGCTGCGCCCTGGCCGCTGGCCCCGGACGCCGACTGCGCCCCAGACCCGGCCAGCCCTTGCTGGGCGTTACCGAGTGCAGCTCCAGCCATCCCTGCCACAGCTCCGGTCGCGCCGGCCGCTGCGGCACCGATTCCGGCGGCACTGCCACCGGCCACGGAGGCCGACACCGCGGGGGCCACCACGCGCATCAGGGCTGGCAGAACCAGGCCTGCTGCGGCCAGCAGCAACATCGACGACACCGCCTCCATCACAGAGGGGGCCTCGTTGCCGGAGCTGAGCCAGAACGCCGTCAGGTACAGCAACGTGGCGACC
This sequence comes from Dietzia sp. Cai40, assembly GCF_014145165.1. Classification (NCBI taxonomy): domain Bacteria; kingdom Bacillati; phylum Actinomycetota; class Actinomycetes; order Mycobacteriales; family Dietziaceae; genus Dietzia; species Dietzia sp. Cai40. Next base: position 3,603 of record NZ_JAALEB010000053.1, read on the forward strand.
GGCTTGAACAGCAGGGCCGCGACGATGAACCCGATCATCGTCTTGAAGGCCTGTTTGCCGGTGCTCAAGGAGTACGACGCAGCGGCCAGAGGGAGCAGGCCAACCACGACGATCAGGAGCCCTTCCCGGACGACGAGGGCTACCAGCTGCGCCAATGCCCCCAGCAGAGCGAAGACCACCAGGATGAGAACGGCGGCGGGGCCGAGCCCGGTTTCCTCGTCAATCAGCGCAACGGAGTTGATCGTCGCGGCAGGGTCACCGCCCAGGCCGTCTTCCAGCCATTGGGCCGACACAGCGTCGGTCGCCAGGTGCATCGCCAGGATGACTGCCGGTAGTGCCGCGCCGGCAAGGATGAAGTTGAAGACGACCTGGCCGACATCCTCGAACCCGTCGCCCAGGCCACGGTTTCGGGCGACCGCCATCCGGGTTCCGGCCACGATCAGCGACACCACGAACAGCAGGGCTTGCGCCCACAGGGTGAGGTTGAAGATGCCCTCGACCGATGAGGCGAAGTCTGCCCCAGAGAACGGGGACTCCTTGATCCACATGGTCATGATCAGCGACAGCGACTGGGCGTTGCCCTCGAGCAGTGACTTGACGAAGTCGCCGATGGGATCGCCCCAGAAGCCGGAGGTGGCCGCTTCAACCGCGTCGGTTGGAAACTTCACTGCCCCGGCGGTGTTGCAGGCGGCGTTCACGATCGCGTTCACCGGAGAGGTGGCCGCCTCACGTAAGCCACCAGCGTGTGCGGAATCGCGCAGCCACTCATGGGCGCCGGTCCCGCCGAGCAGGCCGCCGTCGCCGGTCTCGCCATTACGGCAGTCGTCGTAGTAGGTCTGAAACGAGTTCTGTCCACTGGGCTCATCGTTGTCCTGTGCCAAGGCCTGTCCTGCCCCGATCACAGACAACAGCACAGCTAGAACAACTGAGAGCGCGGACCTGTACAGGTGCTTTAGTTCCACAGCACCCACGACCCATCTAGCTTCTCCACCGGGGGCAGCGACCTAGCCGAGACGATCTGCCACTGGCCGTCTTGCCATGCAAGGGACACCCGCATCACGGGGTGTGCGGTCGCACTGATGTCGATCGTGTCGACCTGTCCCACTGCATCGGCAACAGACGGTGTCGCCGCTTCGACGGTGCAGAACTCGGGCGAACAGTGGCTGATGCGGAACCAGCGTGGAGCCAGAAAGCCTTCCGCCGCCTGCAAGGCGCGGCCCTCGTTGGCTCGCCCACGGGCGCGAATCTCCTCCAGGAACGCCGGATCCTCGGCAACAAGCTGTTTCGCGTACCGGTCCAGAAAGTCCGCATAGACAGGGCCGAGCTCGATGCCCAGACCGATGTAGTTGGCAGTCAGGACTGCTGCGCCGACGGGTGACTGAGCGTAGCCAGTCATCACTCCTTGCTCGGTGTCGGTGGGGCCGTCTGAGGTCGAGACCATCAAGGTGACCCCGCTCGGCACTTGTTGGAGTGCCAGGCCGGCTGGTGCGGCGACTGCTTCCGTTCCGGTGGGAAACGCAGTCGCCTCCCCGGTCTGTTCGAGGGGCCGGCCGCCGGGAGCGTTGACGACGGTCACCTGCCGGCCCACCAGGTCGCTGGTCACTCGTCCGGGCTGTGCGGTCGGGGTGGCAGCGGCTGGCGCTGACGACGGCTCCGACCCCTGTGTCGCCTGGGGGGATTGATCGTCGCGGCCGGTCATGGTGATGACTACGGCCAGCACCAGCAGAGCTGCAATCAGCACTCCTGCGGCGGTGATCCAGGTCTTCCTCGTCATCAGTTGTCCTCATCCCAGGTCGTGAAGCCCTCGAGCGTGTGGATCTCGGTGGCGTCGATGTCGTCGCTCTGCGTGGGGAGCACGAGCTTCCAGTCGGCCCCGGTCCAGGCCAGCTGCACCGGGTAGGCAGTCAGCAACGGCTCGTGCTCACCCGGCCCCGGCGGTGTCGAGGTAGCCAGCAAGACGATCGCGTGCTCCGGGGAGTAGTCGGTGATCTTGAATGCGACGAAGGATGCGGCGACCGACGGATCGACGGCCCCGGACACGCTCATCAGTGCGCGGGCCTGCGCCCACTCGTCTCGGCCGGGGCCGGGGGCGGTGACCGTACGCACAACTTCGGGCCAGGTGGTGTCCGGGGAGGTGGCCAGGGCGGCTTGCCCGTTGGCGGCGGCCAGGGCAGCTCCCTGGGGACTGTGGCTGTAACCCTGCGGAGGCGTCGTCCGTGCGGGGCCGTCCTGGTGGGAGGTGGGGATCTTGAGTCCGGCCACGGTGCGCCAGGTCAGATCAGCGGGGGCCGAGGAGGTGTCGACGGCGACCGGGGCGTCGGTGCCCTGCTCGTCAGCTGAGCAGGCAGTGTTGGCGGTCAGTAGCAGCGCCACCGCCATTGCGGTGAGAACGCGTCGGCGGATGGACACGGATGCTCCTAAATGAATACGTCGGCGATATGGCCAGCCGAGGCGACGATGAGGCAGCCCAGAATGACCTTGATGGTGATCGCTTGGATGGAAGGGCCGTACTGGTCGACCAGGCGGTTGTCGACTGTCAGTAGGGCGCCGATCGCCAGGACTCCGGCGACCAGGACGACGGTGGCGCCCCACTTCACCCAGCCCACGGCCTGGGTGAAGTAGGTCATCGCTGCTGCGGGTGGGGCGACCGGGCTGGTCGGAGGCAGGATCGGTCCTGCGTCCTGCGCCACGATGATCGCTACCTCGGTAAGCACGGTGGTCAGGACACCAGAGCGTTGACGATGGGGCCGGCAAGCAAGATCAATAGGCAGCCGCCGATGATGCGGGCAACGGTGCTCTGGACTTCATCGCCGCGCCCTGACGAGCGGGCCATGATGAAGTACGCACCCGCTGCCATCACGCCCATGACGCCGATCGCGACGCAGCCCCACATGAAGTAGGACAGGGCGGTATCGACCTTCTGGCCGGCGCCCGGAATCTCCTGCGGTGACAGGTTCATTCCTTGCGCAAGGACCTGCTCGGCGACCGGGGCGGCCGCGGTGATCGTTTCGACAATCATGGTGTTCTCCTTGAAGTGATGTGAACGGAAAAGCAGTGATCAGGGGGTTTGTGAACGCTGTCGCCACTGCTGGCCAGCGGCGGAGAAGATGTCCTCGGCAGCGGCTACCGCCGACGCCGGGACGACCTCGGTCGGGTGAGGCGGTTTGGCCAGCCGCTTGACCGCGGGCGCGGTGTATCCGGGCTGCCACTGCGCCAGTTCCGATGCTGTCGCGGTCAGCAGTTCGGGCACCCAGTCGATGTGCCAACTCGTCCCGGCGGCAGCTGCGACGAGTTCACGACGACGAGTCAGTGAGACCGCTGGCTTGCCTGGGGCGGCGGCGACGGTGACTAGGCCCAGCAGCGCACAGCCTCCGACTTGGCCGGCCTGATGCTGCAAACACAGCTGGTGCGCGGCGTCCAAGCCTGCGGCGTGCATTCGAGCCACGACCACCACGAACGGTGCGGCGTCAGCGGCCGGCCAGCCCCGCCGACTCGATGCCGCCGGCGCCCACATCGCTTCCAGCGTCGACACCCCCGCACCTCCGTGTGCACCCAGAAGCCACATCGCGGGTGCCCGTCCCACGGAGGGCGCGACTGTGGTGTCCCAGACCGGGGCCCGGTCGGTTTCGGTCGGGACCGCCAGCCATTTCGGCACTGCCGTGGACTGCGGTGTCGGAGTCTGGTGTGCGCTGGTCATCGCTGCCTCCGGGGGTTGATCGGTCCTGGTCACGCAGTCACCGAGGCCAGAGCCTCGGACAGGGCCGAAGTGTCTGCCTTCTGCGCTGATGCGCCTAGCTGTGAGAGCTGGTCCTCGCCTGCACCGGAGCGGATCATCGCCATGCGATCAGAGCCGGAAGACGCAAGCGGCTGGCTGATCGGCTCCATGCCCTTGGCCGCGGCCAGATCATTGGCCGCGGCCATGACCCACTGCTGGGTCAGAGCAGCCGGGGACTGTCCCGAGGCCGAGAACGGGATCCGGTCGTAGGCGCCGTGAGAGTCGATCGTGTTCCAGGTCTGGGTCTTGGTCGCCATGTCCACCAGGCCGGCAGTGTCGGTGACGGTGTGCTCGATCTCCCCGGCCACCCGGCGCAGTCCCGAGTCCACCGTCGCGGGAGTCACGACGTCAGTGGCATTGACCGCGAGCTGCCCTACTAGGACAGCGGCGCCGGCCGCCGGATTCGCTGCCCCGGCGAGCGCGATTTGCGCGATGTTCTCCAGCGTCAGCGTCTTCTTGGCGACCGTGATCGACGCCCCCAGCGCCATCCCGGCCAGTTTGGTTCCGGCCTCTATGAGCATGGCGGTCTGATCTGTCGGGTTCTGGGCTCTGGTCGGATCGCTGTATCGCGCCATTCGCGCCAGGGTGGTGTTCCCCCGGCTGGCCTGGGCGATGGTGAACCCAGTCGCGTCGGAGTAGCTGATGTCCTCCGAGATGGTCTCGGCAGCGGTGAACAAGACAGACTGACCGGTCACCGTGGCCACGTTCAGCAGCGCCTGAACCGGGTCTCCCCCGGTTTCGCTCTGGCCTGCGATGTTCGCCACCACCTGGAACAGATCAGAATCTGTCGGCGTGTCACACGCCAGGTCCCCGGGCACACAGAAGCTTGCGACCCGGTCCGCCACCGCACCGAAGTCCGCCGCTGCGGTGTTCGGGGAGATCCCGCGGCCCTCGGGAACCGGAGCCCCTGCTGCCACCCCGACCGCTGCCACCGAGGTGCCCTCCGTGCCCGGTACTGCCCCAGGAGTGGAGCGGGAGGCGCCGCCCTGGAACACCGGCGCACCCATCGCCCTGGTCGGATCGCTCATCAGCGCCGCGCCGGCGAACTGATCCGGCTCCACCGGTCCGTTGCCCGCGCCGATGTCTCGAGCAATTGCCGATGCGACCTGCGCGCCCTGGCTGTACCCAGCCACGAAGATCTTGGTCTCCGGGCAACGCTCGACGGTTTCTGCAATGAGCTTCTTGCCGTTGTCGATCCCAACGGTGACGCTCTTGGCGTAGCTGGACTGATCCTCTGACGGCACAAAGCCGCCGAAGCTCGCCGGGTACGGCACATAGGTTCGCGCGATACGGTCCTCGCCGTCGGCGTTCGCGGCCCGCACGACCGGCCGGACTACCCGTGCCATCCACCCGGTATCGGCGTCGGTCTCGCTGTTCTTCGACGACTCGGTCGTCCCATTAACCGCCACCAGCTGCACCAGCGGGCATTCCTGCCCCTTGGGAAGGGCAACCGAACTCGTCGGCGTCGACGAGCTCCGCGAGCTCGAGGTCGTCTGCGCGCCGACCGATACTGCCTGGCTCGCCACCATGACCGTCGACAGAGTGACAACGGCCCCCAACTTGAACGCTTTTCCTACCCTCATTACCGCTCCTTCTCCGGGGCTTCAGCGATCGACACCAGCCGGGTCTCGCCGCCCTCACGGGCGGTGGTCACTCGCTGGTAGAAGACGGTTTCTGAGCCATCTGGGGCCATCTGGGTCAGCTCGACATCGGCCGACCCGTCCTTGGCTGAGGTGATACGCAGGCAGTGAGTGGTGCCCTGCTCCACGGAGTCGATGCCCTTCTGAAGAGCATCGAGATTCTGGATCTCGGATTCCTTAGCCAGCAGCGGCTTGACCAAGTCGGCGTCCCGCTCGACGTAGTAGGCGTGCTGGAAAGCCAGAATCACTCCGGCTGCGGACTTCACATCGCCCTCGCCGTCTCCGGTCACCACCGACCCTTCCTCGGACGCCGCGCACTTCTCCTGTGCGCCCGAGACGGCCTGGTCATCCGCTCCCGACGCCGCTCTCGCAGGGACGGCCAGCTGAGCAGTCTCCGACTCGTCGGCCTCAGAGACCACTGACGCCACTCCCCACGAAGCGGCAGCGATCGTCGCCACCGTGGCCAGCACAACGCCACCGAACAGCACCTTTGGTCGCCGTCCTTGGTTCTCGCTAACCGTCGCCGGTGCGCCCTGATCTGCAACGGGCTCCGGTTCCGGGGCGTCGTCGAACCACTCGCTCTCCGGGGGCACCGCCTCTAGACGCCGGTCCACAGGGTCAGCATCGTTTGACGAGCTTTCGCCGGAGAACCAGTGATCGCCGTCGTCGTTACTCACGATCAGTCCCCTTCGCTGTAGGTGCCGTCGGTTAGTTGAAGTGGACCGGGGGGACGCCCGGGATGTTCAGGTTGTTGATCGACCCTGCGACCTGGTCCTTGGCCTGGTTGATCGAGTCGTTGATTCCGTTTTGCACGCCGAGTGCGGCGTGCTGGTTCGCGCCGAGCGCGGCGCCACCGGCACCGAGCGAGGCTGCTCCTCCGGCGGCGCTGCCGGTGCCCGCCAGACCTGCGATGGCGGTCCCTGCGGTGACAACCGGGCCGGCTGCGGTGGCCGCGCCGATGACGGGCGCGGCAATCGGACCCAGGGCCGCCAGCGCGGCGATGATCGCGCCGGAGATAGCAGTAGCTGCTGTGAGCATTTTCAATTCCTCTTTCTGTACGGATGCGAACTGACGACCGGGAGGCCGTCAGCCGATGTGGAGCTGCTTCGGGGGGATCGGGTCCTGCGGCACGACCGGTGCGCGACCCCCGAGGTCGATCGTGATTCCCTGCGGTGCAGGTGCAGGTGCAGGTGCAGGAGCGGGTGCGGGTGCGGGTGCCGGAGCCTGTCGAACCGGTGCCTGCTGCACCGGGTACGACGGGGCCTGCTGCACCGGATACGTCGGGGCCTGCTGAACGGGATACACCGGGGCCTGCTGAACTGGCGCAGGTTGCGGAGAGCGGACCTGCTGCGTGGGAGCCTGCTGAGCCGGGGCGGTTTCGACCTTGGAGGCCGACTCTCGGCGCTCGTCGGGCTCGTTCTCCTTCTTCACCTCACGGGTTGGCTGGACCGCCTTCGCTAGGCCGGGCTGCTTCGCCTGGGCAGGACGCTGCGAGGCGGTCGCCTTCGCGGCCCGCGGCGATGCGTTTGTCTCTTGAGCCACGTCCACGCCGGCCTGAGTGGTCGAGGGACGAACCGCCGGTGCCGACGCCTCCTCGATGCCAGACTGCGTCGCGGCTGCCGCCGCGTAGACGCCCGCAAAGGCGATCAGCGCCGTACAGGCGCCGATGGCTGCTCCGCGAACGGCTGAACGAAGGTCTCCCTGGGTATGACTCATCGCATCCTCGGATCACTGAAAGCGGCGCTCGGCAGGGGCCAGCGCCCCGTGACCAAGGGGACGGCGACAGTCGGCAGAGCACACGCGGGTGGTGGGAATTGCGCTTCATCGCGCCGGGACTGAATCAACCGGTGCGGAGCCGTACCGACGGTACGGGCGCAGATCGCACCGTATGCGAACCTTCGGCAGTTCCTCAAGGCGTTCCCCCTCAAATCCGGTGAGCCTCTACTTAGTTGATGAACCAGCTTGTCTAGCGAGCCTCTAGCGTTATGTTATAGCGTTAAGTTATAGCGGCGCAAGGGCTGAGGGGGCCGAAATGGACTGCGATGATGATGCGAGTTGCACGCCAGATGCAGGAGGTTGCGTGGCTCGCAAGCCCGGCTATGTCAGCCCTTCCGTGGCTCGCGGAGCGATGCTTCGACATGGCCTCACGGGGCTCCAGGTCGCCGCTCGGGTGGGCGTCAACCCCTCGACCGTGCGCAACTGGCTCGCCGGCCGTACGGCCCCGACGCCGGCGAAACTCGCCGCGCTCGCCCAGGTTCTCGAACTCAATGTCCGGGACCTCACGGGCGTTCTCCCCGGCCGCGAAACCCTCTCGGACATGCGCGTGCATGCGGCGCTCAATCAGTCTGAGACCGCCGAGAGGGTCGGGCTCAGTCAAAGCGCGTTCTCCACCATCGAGCAGGGAGCCGCACCGCTGTCCGAGGGGCTGTGCGCCAGCCTGGCTGACATTTATGGCGAGCCGCAGGGGGCCGTGCGTGACGCATGGCAACGCGCCAACGACACGCTCAAGGGTTTCCCCCAATAGCGTGCATCTGTATCGTTAACTATTACCGGCCCGACACGCCGCCCCACCTTGGAAATGACACACCTGGAATTACACCCGTGATAGCAATATCCCCATGGCACCTCCTCGGACCACCGAAGGCCGCACTCAACTCAATGCGCTCATCGACGAGAAGCTGTTCGCCGACGTGCAGCGCCTCTGGCATGAATCCGGCAACCCAAAACGCTGGCAGGTTGTCGAAGAAATCGTCCGGCTGGGCGTCAGAGCGTACGAGGCCGTGCCCAAAGACCACCGGGACGGGCAGCAGGAGCTGCTCCAAGCCGGTTGAGAACCGACCACGAGTGAACAGGAGGACGCCTCTCACCATGCACTGACGCGGGTATCGACTGACCACCGATTGCCTGCGTAACAACTGCACAGCGGAGCGTTCACAGACAAAAAAGAACGCCACCCGACGGGAATCGGGTGACGTCTTTGAAGTTTGAGATCAGGACAGGCGACCAAACCTGATTCTGATCTGCGCTCCCTCCCAATGGAAGGAACTGTCGTGCGAGACAGCTCCGAGGGTAGCGCACACCCAAATGCGGTGTCCAGCATGTCGATGCTGGGCGAGTCGCAGGGTGCGCGATCAGACCTCGATAACACGCAAGAACCCGACCTCGGTGAAGTGATCCGCAAGCGGATCGAGGACGCCGAGAAAGAAAACACGCTGCGCGGCCAGCGCGGCCACTCCTGGGCACTCGACGGCCGACAGCCGGCCCTTGTATGGCAATCCCGCAACAAGTGGCTTGCCGGCACCGCGGCCGAGCTGGCGTGCA